>JBKPDM010000070.1:0-7128 GCA_046727895.1 Pseudomonadota bacterium
GCCAGAGGCCGAGCTCGGCCGCGCCAAGGCCGAGCGCGGCGCCGAGCGCCGCCATCAGCCAGTCGCCCACCAGCGGGTCGCGATCCGGGGTGAACAGCTGCAGGACCTCGCACACCGCCCCGAGCAGCAGCCAGCATGAGAGGTGCAGGAGGAGCGGATCGCGCGGCCGGCCGGCGCGGACCAGGAGGGCCAGGAGCGCAGACAGCACGGCGTGGCCGAACGCGTCGGGATCGGCCAGATCGAAGCCGAAGCCGCTCACCAGCCGGTCGATCAGCTGAGCGCGCAGCGGCGCCGGCATGAGCAGGCCGGCCGCAAGGACCGCGAGCGTGCCCAGCAGCCAGGCGCGCACGGTCGGCGAGCGCATGCCGCGATAGAGGCCGCTTACGACCCAGAAGGCGAGCAGGCTCCAGCCGGCCACCAGCAGAGCCGCCGCCAGGCGGAACAGCGGCCGCTCGTTGACGAGGGCGAGCGCAAGATTGGCGATCTCCATGCGCCCGGTCGTATGGGGCAGCTCGATGCCGAGCACGACCTCATGGATCGCGGCCGGGATCTGGAACACCGCGACGAAGTGCTGGCGGGGCGAGGTGCCGATCAGACTGGCGAGGCGGTTGGGCCGGTCCCAGAGCTGCGTCCCGTCGGATGCCTGCTGCACCAGGTAGACCCGCGCCGCCTCCCAGGGCTCGTTGCCGCGCTCGACGCCGCTGGTCGCGATCTCGGCGCTCAGGCGGAGGCTGCTCGGCCCGGGCGGCAGGGCGATCCGGCGGTGCAGATAGGCGGCCCGCTCGCGGTTGTGATTCTGCAGGATCGCGTGGCCGAGCTCGGCCTCGTCGAGCGTCGCCAGCCCCTCGACCTCCCAGCCGCGAAAGCCCTCACGGAAATCGGCATTGTCGAGGATCGAGCGGCCGGCAGGCTCGTAGCGCGGCAGGTAGGCGAAGGTGAGGATCGTCAGGAGCGCGAGCCCGCTCGCCGCGAGGACCGCGAACGCCACCGCCCGCAGCGCCCGCCGGTCGAGCGAGCGGCGGCGCCGGCGCACGCGCCCCGCGCTGGGCGATCCGAGGTCGGCGGCGGCTCTCATGGCGGGTTCGGCACCGTTCGCTGGGGCTCAGACGTTGAGCAGCAGGTGCTCGCGTTCCCAGGAGCTGATCACGCGCTGGTAGGCCTCCTGCTCGACCTCCTTGACCATGATCAGGGCCTCGACGAACTCCTCGCCGAGGAGCTGCCGCAACGGCCGGGCGCGGCGCAGCAGGTCGAGGGCATCGGCGATGTGGCGCGGCAGGGTCTGGGCGAGGCGGTAGGCGCTGCCCTCGATCGGCTTGGTCGGCTCGAGCTCGTCGAGCATGCCGAGCAGGCCGCAGGCGAGCGAGGCGGCGATCGCCAGATAGGGATTGGCGTCGGCGCCGGCGACCCGGTTCTCGACCCGGCGCGCCGCGCCGGTCGAGTCCGGCACGCGCAGGCCCACGGTCCGGTTCTCCCAGCCCCAGTGCAGGTTGATCGGGGCATCGGAATGGCGTCTGAGGCGCCGGTAAGAGTTGACGTTCGGCGCGAGCAGCGGCATGGCCGCCGGCAGATGTTTCTGCAGCCCGGCGATGTGCTGGAGGAAGCGCTCGCTGAAGCCGTCCTCGCCGGCCGCGAACAGGTTCTGGCCGGTGCCGAGATCGATCACGCTCTGGTGGATGTGCATCGCGCTGCCGGGCTCGCGCTCCATCGGCTTGGCCATGAAGGTGGCGTAGATGCCGTGCTTGAGGGCGGCCTGGCGCAGCGTGCGCTTGAACAGGAAGGCCTGATCGGCGAGCTCGAGCGGGTCGCCGTGATTGAAGTTGATCTCCATCTGGGCGGCGCCGGACTCGTGGGTCAGGGTATCGATGTCGATGTCCTGCGCCTCGCACCAGTCGTAGACGTCCTCGAACACCGGATCGAACTCGTTGACCGCCTCGATGCCATAGCTCTGGCGGGCCGATTCCGGCCGTCTCGAACGGCCGATCGGCGGCTCCAGCGGATAGTCCGGATCCTCGTTGATCTTGGTCAGGAAGAACTCGAGCTCGGGCGCGACGATCGGGCGCCAGCCGTGCTCCTCGTAGGCGCGCAGGACCCGCCGCAGGACCTGGCGCGGCGCGATCGCGACCTCCTCACCGTCATGGTGATAGCAGTCGCTGATCACCTGTGCCGTCGCTTCCTCGTACCAGGGCACGAGCCGAAGCGACCTCGGGTCGGGACGCATCCGGACGTCGCGCAACGCCGGATCGGTCACCCGATCGTCCGCGGGATAATCGCCGGTGACCGTCTGAATGAACACCGCCTCGGGCAGGCGCAGCGTGTCGTCGGCGAGCGAGCGGACGAACTTGGCCGCCGGCAGAATCTTGCCGCGCGAGATCCCGTTGAGATCCGCGACCAGGCATTCGACTTCGGTGATCTCACGTTCCCGAAGCCAGCGCTCCATGTCGCTCATGCTGTGATCTCGCACGGGCGCGGACCCGGCAGGCCGCGCCGAAAGCGGCGAACAGGCGCCGCGAGAAGGGATTGTCGAGCACCCGCCACTCGGGATGCCACTGCACGGCCAGCGCGAACGCGGGCGCACCTTCCACCCGCACCGCCTCGATCGTGCCGTCGGGCGCCCTGGCCTCGATCGTCAGGCGCCCGGCCAGCCGGTCGATCGCCTGGCCGTGGAGCGAATTGACCACGATCCGGCTCGCGCCGTCGAACAGCGCCTGCAGCTCGCCGCCCGGCTCGAGCACCACCTCGTGCGCCGGACCGTAGCGTTCAGGCAGCGGCAGCGTCTTGTCGGAGCGATGATCGAGCCGGCCGGGCAGCGCATGCACCTCCTGGTGCAGCGAGCCGCCAAGCGCAACGTTCAGCTCCTGCAGACCGCGACAGATGGCGAGCAGCGGCACCGCCCGATCGAGTGCCTGGCGGATCAGCGGCAGAGTGGTCGCATCGCGCGCCGGATCGCGCGCGTCATCGTGCCGGACCGGCCCCGCGCCGTAGTGCTGCGGCTCGACGTTGGACGGGCTGCCGGTGATCAGCAGCCCGTCGAGCTCGCCCAGAAGGCCATCGATGTCGAGGCGCGGACCGAGCGCCGGGATCAGCAGCGGCAGACCACCCGCACCGTCGATCACGCCGTCGACGTACTTGGCGCCGACCTGATGGAAGCCGAAGCCCTCGCGGACGCCGAGGCAGGCCGGAATACCGATGACGGGTGACCGATCGGAGGTCGTCATGGTCCGTTTCTAGCCGAGCGGGCGATGGCGGACAAGCGCGCCCGCGCGCACCGAAGGTGCGGCGGGTGGGCTCAGCAGGCCATCAGAGGGGGTAAAGCAGACGGTGCCGGACCGCCCTTCGGCCCGGCACCCGTCCCACGATCTGGCAGGAAGACCTCAGGCCGCCTTGGTGGCCTTGCCCTCGATCACCTTTGGCTGCGCCGCGGCCGAGCCGACTGCGATCTTCTGCGCCTTCATGGCCTCGGGCAGCTCACGCACCAGCTCGATGTCGAGCAGACCGTTGACCAGGTTGGCCCCGGTTACCCGGACGTGATCGGCGAGCTGGAAGCGGTGCTCGAACGCGCGCCGGGCGATCCCGCGGTGCAGGTAGGCGACGTCCTTGTCCTGCTCGGGCTCGTTCGCCTTGCCGCGCACGGTCAGAACGTTCTCCTTGACCGTCACGTCGAGCTCGTCCTCGCGGAAGCCGGCAACCGCCAGCGTGATCCGATAGGCGTCCTGGCCGGCCTTGACGATGTTGTACGGCGGGTAGGTCGTCTCCTGCGGGCTGCGAAATGCCGTCTCGAACAGATCGTCGAGGCGATCGAAGCCGACCGAGTAACGGAACAGTGGGGACAGGTCGAAGTTGCGCATGGTCACATCCTCTTCGTGAGCGATTGACTGTCCGCCCGTCTTGCGACCGGGCTCTCGCGTCTTGTCGGTCCCGTTCGGCAACCGACGATCGCCTATTTAGTCAATGAAGCGCCAGGTTCAAGGGGGCACCGCGCGCCGGCCGAACGGCTGCTACCCGCGGCAATGCCCGACTTGGCGGCGAGCGCAGGCGAGAGCATATCTTGTCGGCAGCCATGACGATCGAAGTGCTCCTGTCGCTCAAAGCCCTGCTGGTCGGCGGCGCGTTCGTCTTCTTCCTGGTCTACGAGCGGCTCTGGCCGGCGGCCGACAGCCCCCTCCTGCTGCGTTTCCGCCGGGCCACGGTCGGGGCCTGGCGGCGGCTCGTGCGCAACCTCAGCCTGTTCGGAATCAATCTCCTGATCTCGCCGCTGATCGTCGTCCCGATCACGGTCTGGGCGGACGGCTTCAGCCTCGGCCTGCGGCCGGCCTGGTGGAGCGGCTGGCCCGGCCTTCTGCTCGATCTCGTGCTGCTCGACTTCTGGATCTACTGGTGGCATCGGGCGAACCACGAGGTGCCGTTCCTCTGGCGCTTTCACCAGGTGCATCACTTCGACGAGCTCCTGGACAGCACGACGGCGCTGCGCTTCCACTTCGGCGAGGTGGTGATCTCGGCGGCGGTGCGCGCCGGGGTGATCATCGTCTTCGACATCCCGCTCGCCTCGGTGCTGCTGTTCGAGGCGCTGGTGCTGGTCGGCGCCATTTTCCACCACAGCGACGCGCGGCTGCCGCCACGCCTGGAAGCGGCGCTCGCCAAGGTGGTGATCACGCCCTCGATCCACTGGGTGCACCACCACGCGGTCCGGGCCGACACCGACAGCAACTACGGCACGATCTTCAGCTTCTGGGACCCGCTGTTCCGCTCGAAGAGCCGCACGCGGCGCTGGCTCGCGATGCCGATCGGGGTCGAGGGCCGGCGCGAACGCCCCCTGCTCCGACTGATCGTCACCCCGTTCGAACTAGGCCGACGTGGCCCTTCGGATTTCGTATGAAGGCACAGAATTGTTGAGCGCATCATCCGATCTGTGCTAGCACAGCCCGACTTCTCACTCCGTTTTCCGGAGACTTCTATGATCGTCGAAATCGCCGAACTGTCTCTCACCAAAAAAGAAATCCAAATGTTGCCAAGCGAACATCGAGACTTTTTATTTATTTCTGAAATTGCAATGAACGATCTGCGGCTTCTTAACAATCTGATAGCAATGTGTGGAAATATTACAGATAGCGACAATGTCATTCAAACCTATATAACATCCCGCTGGATCAATCTGATTAAACAGGCGTCAGCCAAAATTTACGAGTTTGTAGAGGCTTATAAAACGTATGGAAGTAAGTTACGTAAATTCAGCGCCGCTAACCGACCAAAAGATCTTAACGTCGAATCTATTGTACGAACGGCTTTTTATGGTATAACGGCGGCGATTCGCAACAACTTTGTGTCACACTATTCAGGAAGACGATATCGAGATTATTTTGACAAATTCGACGATGATCAACAATTTGTGTGGTATGGGTCAAATCTCGTTGGAAATAATCTGCATAGTATAGGGGACACCTTGTCGGTACTTGGACCTATACGCGACCATTTTACCAATGAATACTTTTTGGTAAGATCAGAAGCTCAATTGAAAGAACTTGATAGCAAACATATATCCGCATATGTCTTATGGTTTATCGACTCATTCAGAAATATTTCGTTGTGGCAGCAGGATTTTGTAATCTGGCTTGTCGAAGCCTATTACAAAGACAAAAAATTTTATTTGAGGAAACACAACCTGAAAGGCGATATGGCTTACGATCCCAGCGCATATTTTCTACCGCTTTTCGCTGTGACTCCCTCGCGAGGCGATATTCCGCTCCAGTGAATTTGTGGTCTTATACGCACCGTACGATGGGGGGTCGTTTTCTGCGCATGACGCGATGCTGGTCGGCGCCATTTTCCACCACAGCGACGCCCGCCTGCCGCCGCGCCTGGAAGCGGCGCTCGCCAGGGTGGTGATCACCCCCTCGATCCACTGGGTGCACCACCACGCGATCCGCGCCGACACCGACAGCAACTACGGCACGATCTTCAGCTTCTGGGACCCGCTGTTCCGCTCGAAGAGCCGCACGCGGCGCTGGCTCGCGATGCCGATCGGGGTCGAGGGCCGCCGCGACCGCCCGCTCCTCCGCCTGATCGTCACCCCCTTCGAAGGCCCGCCGCGCTGAGCCATCGCGCTGCCGGGAGCCGTCAAAACGCCCCAGTTGAATGCCTGAGGATGCATGCCGGCGTGGCAATGGATGACAGTAAGTTGGTAGACAAGGCCGCTACAATAGCCCGCATTGTTTTCAATCATGTGGCAGATCAGCATAAGGTGAAACATGGATTGATGCGTTTTTTCTCAATTGAAAGCGCTCGATGCGCCACCGATGCGACACACGAGAGCACAGAAGTGTAGCCTGATGGCGCAAATATGCGTCACTTTCGATTGGTGGGCGGATAGCTCAACCCCGATATCAAGCGATGGAGATTCACCTCCAGCTGCCTCCATCTTGCCACGCAGGAAGAGCATATCGATGCAAATAACTGAATTATAGGAATTGTGGAGTCGACGAGGCCTCTCAGACCATGTCGTTTTTACAAAAGAAAAACGGGCCGATTGATCCTGGTTGATCGCGATGGAGGCTGGCCAAAGGGACGCAAATATGCGCCACCTGTCGCATTTTGCGCGGGCCTTGGGGGCATGACGGGCGGCTCCGCCCGATGCCCGAAAGCGAAGCGCGATCGATTCCCAATGCAGATGGTTCCGCTGAGCTGCTGGCCGAGATCCGAGGGAAGGTACCTGAAGTGCGCGGGCTTCGGAGATGCTCGCCGGAGTTCGGCTTCTAGCCGCAACCGGACGTCGGCAGCCGAGTTCGTCGAGCAACGAAGGCACAGATGATGGCCGCCCACGGTAGGTACTGCACCGCCAGGCTTACGACCGCACCAACGACCATATCACCCTCGACGTCGAGCGCATTGCGATCAGGCAAGCGCGGTGATCGGGGAACGTGAAGTGCAATGGGCTGCCGCGGTCGGTGTACGCTTAAACGATCGCGGCCCGAAGCTCCTCGTCATAGTGATCGGCCAATGCAAGCAGGGCCGCGGCTGCATCGCCGGAAAAGGACGAGCCGTGCATGACCGCCAGCCGTTGCGGGGCCAGATCCGCGAGCTTGCGGATTGTCGGCGCGGTCGCAGGCCCGAGGCTCGTGTAATGGAATGCCTTCT
>JBKPDM010000071.1:0-2340 GCA_046727895.1 Pseudomonadota bacterium
CAAAGCCATCGAGCGCGCCGGTTACAGACCTGGCAATGACATCTCTCTCGGCATCGATGTGGCGGCTAGCGAGCTCTACAAAGAAGGTAAGTATGTTCTGGCGGGTGAGGACAGGGAGCTCTCCTCGGATGAAATGATCGCCTGGATGGCCGAGCTCATCGGTAAGTACCCCATTCTGACCATCGAGGACGGACTCGATCAGAACGATTGGGATGGTTGGAAGAAGATGACTTCCGAGCTCAAGGACAAGGTCCAGATCGTGGGCGACGACCTCTTCGTGACCAACACCAGGATCCTGGAACGCGGTATTCGGGAGGGTGTCTGCAACTCCATCCTCATCAAGCTCAACCAGATCGGAACACTCACCGAGACTTTGGATGCCATCGAAATGGCCAAACGAGCCGGTTATACCGCCGTCATTTCGCACCGTTCCGGGGAGACGGAAGACACGACGATCGCCGACGTGGTGGTCGGCTGCAACACCGGTCAAATCAAGACCGGATCGCTCTCACGCAGCGATCGGACGGCGAAGTACAACCAGCTCCTCCGCATCGAGAGTGAGTTAGGCTCGGCTGCCCTCTATCGCGGAAGAGATGTGTTTTACAGCATTGCTCGAAAGAGCGCCTAAGAGAAGAAAGCACAGAGATGTAGCCGCACATGAGGCGATCCGGAGAGCGCCGCAGGCGGTGGCAGGGCAGCTGAAGAAACGAAACGGCAAGAGCAGTCCGAGGGACGCGACCTCCCTACGCCTCGTGGCGAATTCGCGACGAGACCCCACGCCGCCGGCGCCGCCTGGGCGGCTTCTTCCGCGTCAGCGCTGGAGTCTCGCGTCTCGCCATTTGGCACGAGTCCTGCTCTTTGGATGATACAAGGAGTTCGCGAATGGCGATCAAAGTCGGTATCAATGGGTTCGGCCGGATCGGCCGCCTGGTCTTCCAGGCCCTCTGCGACCAGGGCCTCCTCGGCAAGGAGATCGACGTCGTCGGGGTCGTCGACATCGTGACCGACGCCGACTACTTCGCGTACCAGATGAAGTACGACTCGGTCCACGGCCGCTTCAAGCACTCCCTCGCCACGAAGAAGAGCAGCCCCCAGGCGGAAGGCAACGACGTGCTCGTCGTGGGGGGCGACGAGGTGAAGTGCATCCTGGCTGCCAAGGACCCGAGCCAGCTGCCGTGGAAGGCGCTCGGGGCCGAGTACATCATCGAGTCCACCGGGCTCTTCACGGACCTCGAGAAGGCCAAGGGCCACCTCACCGCGGGCGCGAAGAAGGTCATGATCTCGGCCCCCGGCAAGGGCGGGGTGAAGACGCTGCTGATGGGCGTGAACGAGGGCGAATACGAGCCCGCCCAGCACCACGTCGTCTCGAACGCTTCGTGCACGACCAATTGCCTGGCGCCGCTGGTGCACGTCCTCCTCAAGGAGGGCGTCGGGATCGAGACGGGCCTCATGACCACGATCCACAGCTACACGGCGACGCAAAAGACGGTGGACGGTCCCTCGAAGAAGGACTGGCGCGGCGGCCGCGCGGCGGCGATCAACACTATCCCGTCCACGACCGGCGCGGCCAAGGCGGTGGGCGAGGTGCTCCCCGCGACCAAGGGCAAGCTCACCGGCATGTCCTTCCGCGTGCCCACGCCGAACGTCTCCGTCGTGGACCTCACCTTCCGCTCGGTCAAGGAGACCTCGATCGAGGAGATCGACGGCCTCATGAAGAAGGCGAGCCAGACCTACCTCAAGGACATCCTCGGCTACTGCAACGAGGAGGTCGTCTCGACCGACTTCATCCACGACCCCCGCTCGTCCATCTACGACTCGCTGGCCACCCTTCAGAACAACCTGAAGGGCGAGAAGCGCTTCTTCAAGGTCGTTTCCTGGTACGACAACGAGTGGGGCTACTCGAACCGCTGCGTGGATCTCCTCCGCTACATGGCGAAGAAGGACGGCGCGACGTAGGACTGCGCCGGCCCCGGGGAGCGACGCCCGGGAATCCCTGGGGGCCGGCCCGACGCGGGCCGCCTCCTTTCACGAGAACGACGGAAGACGGGGACAAGGACCATGGCCAAGCTCTTCATCGAGGACCTCGACCTGCGGGGCAAGCGCGTGATCATGCGCGTCGACTTCAACGTGCCAGTGAAGGACGGCAAGGTGGAGAACGACAAGCGCCTGCGCGCCTCACTCCCCTCCATCCAGTACGTGCTCGGCAAGGGCGCGAGCCTCGTGCTCATGAGCCACCTCGGCCGCCCGGACGGGCAGCGGAACCCCAAATACTCGCTGACGCCGGTGGCGGACAGGCTCGCGGAGCTCCTCGGCAAGCCGGTCAAGTTCCTCGATGACTGC
>JBKPDM010000072.1:0-2256 GCA_046727895.1 Pseudomonadota bacterium
GCGACGCTGCTGTTGGACGTGCTCGACACGCGCACCTGATACAGCCATCCGCCGCGGACGGGCAGCCGCTCGGTATCGTCCGCTACCCTCTCCCACTTCGGTCCCTCGGTCATCGTCGGTGCTCCTTTCGGGGGGGCGCGCTTTCGGCGCCTACAGTTAACCGAGATTTATGGAATGGACGCCTCCCTCCCAAACCGCCAAGCAGGCAGCGGTGACAACAGGAGGGTCGACGGATGACGGTAGCGGTTCTGGGGATCGACGTGGCGAAGCGGGTGTTCCAGCTGCATGGCATCGATGCCCATGGTCGAGTGGTCGTTTCTCGGCGGGTCAGCCGGGACAAGCTGGTCGAGACTGTGCTGCAGCTCGCCACTCAGCTGGTCGCGATGGAGGCTTGTTGCGGCGCCCATCATTGGGGCCGGCGGTTTCGCGGCCTCGGCATCGACGTCCGGCTGATCCATGCGAAATTCGTTCGCCCCTACGTCAAGAGCGCCAAGAACGACGCGCGCGATGCCGAGGCGATCTGCGAAGCGGCTCAGCGTCCGCATATGCGCTTCGTGCCGATCAAGAGCATCGAGCAGCAGGACATCCAAGCCCTGCATCGGGCTCGCGAGCAGATGATGCGCTGGCGAACGGCGTTGATCAACCATACCCGCGGTCTGCTGCTGGAGTACGGCATCGCCTTGCCCCAAGGGCCGGTGCGGTTCCGACAGGAGGTGACCATCGCCCTCGATGATGCGTCGGCCGAGCTGACTCCCTTCGTGATCGAGCTGTTTCACTGCCTCCTGGACCAACTCCGCGCCCTGGAGGATCGGCTGGCCAACCTCGATCGACGCGTCGTCGCGCTCTGCCGGCAGAATGAACTCTGTCGCCGGCTCGCTGAACTGCCTGGGGTCGGACCGATCGTCGCCACGGCATTGGTCGCCAGTGTCGGCGACGCACGCCAGTTCCGCTGCGGGCGGAATCTCTCCGCCTGGATCGGGCTGGTGCCGCGACAATACTCGAGCGGTGGCAAGCTCCTGGGGATCGGTGGCCAGGGCAACCGCTACCTGCGCAAGCAGCTCATCCAGGGCGCTCGATCCGTGCTCATGCGTCTCGCCGGCAAGACCGACCGGCGGACCCAATGGCTCGGAGCGGTGCTCGATCGCCGAGGGTTCAACCGTGCCGCGGTCGCGCTGGCCAACAAGACGGCCCGGATCGCCTGAGTCCTGATGGCACGCGGCGAGACCTATCGGATGGCCTGAGCTGGGCACTGGGGGACAACTGATCTGCGAGATGCGAGGCGGTTGATGATGGCGTAACAGCTCGGACCACGCCTTCGGAACCTGGATCTGGGGATGGCCGACCAGGCCGTGGGATTTGTAAGGCGAAGGCGTGCGACTTCCATCGTGGCCAGGAGCGACCGCTCCAGCGAAAGGCCGGATAGATTCACGCATCTGAGCTCGTTACCACCACAACAACAGCCTTGCACGGGAGGCGTCCATAGATCCCCAGATGGCTTTCGTCCCTGCATCGACGATGCTCCCTCGAGAGGTGTCGGTCAACGGGATGGGCGCCGGAGGCCGCGATCCTGAGCGTCGGGAGGCACGCGAAACGCTTCGACGCGCCCCGGCAGCTGGTTGCGGCAGACCCTACCGGGCTGCGGCGCATGGTATGGGTCTTCCTTGGGCCGTAGCCATCGTCTGAGGATGCTCCGACGGCACCCGTTGCTGCTCAGCGCCGCCGAGGTAGTGGCCGACGCGGTGCGCGGGGCGCCTTGGCGAAACTGGATGTCAGGGTAATCGACGACCTGGATGCGGTTGCCGCAGGAGGTCGAGGAAGTCGAGGCTGCAGCCCGGCAGAATCTTGGCGCCCACGGACGGGCGCCCAGTTCGCTCACCGGTCGCGGTCCTCACGGACCAATTCGGTGCTGTCCGAGAACCCCCGTCCGCCGAGCATCTGCCGGACGCGTTCGATGTTCGCCCAGGCTTCCGCCCAGGTCGCCTGTGCCGCCGCGGTCTCCAGGATCGCCTTCAAAGTGGATAGCCCGAAGCCTCTGATACAGACGTAGCGGCTCGTTCTCCCAGCGGACGTCAAAGGTGTCGGAAGTATTGCGAAGGAGTCGATCTCGAATCTAGTCGTCTGCTTGCACGGCTGCAAAGAGGCGCCACTCCCCCGGAACACCCTTGAGGGGGTGGATCCCCCGCTCAACAAAGTGAAGGCCCGACCCCGACACTAAGTCCTTCACGGTGCTGGAGACAAGCACTTCGCCCGGCTCGG
>JBKPDM010000073.1:0-4446 GCA_046727895.1 Pseudomonadota bacterium
GCCGATCTGCTTCTCGCGGACGAACATGCCAAAAGCATTACGAAAAACTCCAAAATGTCAATCGAAAAGGGGCGTTTCGAACAATTATTTAGCACTACACTCCATTCGGAAGTCGAAACCCGCCCCAACAAAATCAATTAGTTAATCAACATTTGTTAATCTCGGCAAGCTCGAAAAATCCGTCAAGATGACGAGGCTTCAGTGCGCTCTATAGTTTGGTTATTAATCATCAGCATTCAGGAATTATCTCGGTTATGTGGCGCAGTTCGGCCGCTATGAAGCGTGCTCGTCGCGCTTCGGCGTTGCGATTGATGGTCGGGGCTTGAAACTACTGCGACCAAGCCGAGTCACACGGCCGACGATCAGGCGAACCGGGCCACGCTGAACATCGCGATGTCGGTGCTCGGTGTGCCTCGCGTGATCATCTCGGCAATCAGCCTGCCGCTGTAGGGGCCGAGCTGCAGACCGACGGAGCCGTGACCGGTCGCCAGGAGAATGTTGGCCGCGCCACGCAGCGGGCCGAGTATCGGCAGCCCGTCGGCGCTCGCCGGGCGCAAAACCGACCCGGATCTCCTCCAGGCTGGCGTCCTTCAGCCCTGGCGCGACCCGGAGCGCCTCGCCGAGGACCTGCATCACCCCCGCGACCGTGGTCTGCAGCCGAAAGCCAGAGCCGATCTCGCGCGTCGCACCGACCACGATCCGACCATCGGGCCACGGCACCATATAGTGGCCGCCGAAGGCCATCACGATCGGCCACTCGTCGGTATCGAGTTCCGGAAGACAGAGACGGGCGATCTGGCCCGCTGCGGCTCGACCGCGATCCTGACGCCGAGCGGCTCGCTGAAGGCGGCGGACCAGGCCCCCGCCGCGATGACGACATGCCCGGCCGCAATCTCCTCGCCGCCGGCCGTGACGCCCCGAACCGTCCCGGCCTTGCGGATCAGCCCACTGACGTCGGCCCCGCGCTTGGGCGCCACGCCTCAGCGCCGCGGCGAGTCGACGCCCGTCGACCCGGGCGCCCCGGGCACAGTGATCGCACCGCGGACCCGGCCAAGCGGCGGGAACAGCGCCCGTGCGCGCTCGGGCGAAACCTCGGCGCAGCCGCCGGCGCCAGGACCGCCCCGGCGAAGCAGGCTCGTCCGCAGCTGCTCGAATGGCGCCACCTCATCATCGGAGACGGCCACGGTGAGCGAGCCGGTCACACCGTAGCTCGGTATCACCGGCGCCCTCGGCGTGCAGGGCCTCGATCAGGACCGGGTAGTACTGCGCCGCGCGCGCCTCGAGCCGCACGATCGGATCGGGATCCTCGACGTTCGTCGCGGTCGAGAGAATGCCGGCGCCGGCATCGATCGTCCGGCCCCCTGTCGCCGCGGTCGATCAGCAGTACCCTGACGCCGCCGCGCACCAGGCGATAGGCGGTCGACATGCCGACCACGCCGCCGCCGATCACGATCGCGTCGTAGCCTGCCATTTCGGCGTCGCCCGCTAGCCGGGCAGCGCCTTGCCGCCCCGGGTCAGAAACGCGCGGACCTTGGGATCCGCGGCCTCGCGGACCAGCACCTTCGGATCGCCCGTGGTGATCTGGGTCTTGGTCTCGGCATCGAGATAGACCGAGTCGTCGGCGACCG
This sequence comes from Pseudomonadota bacterium, assembly GCA_046727895.1. GTDB lineage: Bacteria > Pseudomonadota > Alphaproteobacteria > Geminicoccales > Geminicoccaceae > DATAOG01. The sequence goes on from JBKPDM010000073.1 coordinate 1,629, forward strand.
CGAAGATGCTCGGCAACTCGTGCGTGACCAGGACCATCGTCGTTCCGAGGCTGTCGCGCAGCTCGACGATCAGATCATCGAGCAGGGACGAGGTGATCGGATCGAGGCCGGCCGAGGGCTCGTCGAAGAACAGGAACTCGGGATCGAGCGCCAGCGCTCGAGCGACGCCCGCCCGCTTGCGCATGCCGCCGCTGATCTCGGAAGGGTAGTAGTCCTCGAAGCCGGCGAGTCCGACCAGGGCGAGCTTGAGCGCCGCGACGTCGCGGATCTCGGCGGCGCCGAGATCGGTGTAGGCGCCGAGCGGCAGGGCGACGTTCTCGGCGAGCGTCATCGAACTCCAGAGCGCACCGCTCTGATAGACGATGCCGAAGCTGCGCGCGAGCCGCTCGCGCACCTCGGGCGGGGACCGCCAGAAGCTGACGCCGTTGATCAACACCTCGCCGCGCGCGGGCGCCTTGAGCCCGGTGATGCAGCGCATCACCGTCGTCTTGCCGCAGCCGCTGCCGCCCATGATGACGAAGATCTGGCCGCGTCGGACCGTGAAGTTCAGGTTGCGCTGGATCACGAAGCTGCCGTAGGCGATGTCGACATCGCGGACCACGATCGCGTCACCGGGCTGGATCTCGACCGCGGTCTCGGAGGTGGGCGATTCGATCACCTGAGCTGCCATGATTACTTCTCGACGCGTCGAGGCTCGTCCGGAGCGCGCTCGACCTTAGTCCGGCGGGCCGAGGCGGGCCACCCCTCCGGCGTCAGGCGCTGAACACCTCCTCGAGTGCGCCGCGCATGACCTGCTCGTCGGGGTCGACGCCGGTCCAGTAGGTGATGCCGATCCGGCCCTGGCCGACCAGCATGGCGAGACCGTCGATCACCCGACAGCCGTGCGCCTCGGCGTCGCGCACGAGCCGGGTCTGCGGCGGGTTCGGGATGACGTCGACGACGATCATGCCGGGTTTCAGCGTCGCGACATCGAGCGCGAGGCGCGCGTCGAGGTCGGGGTAGAGCCCGATCGAGGTCGCATTGACCACGATGTCGGTGCCTTCGGGCACGGCGAAGTCACCCCGCCAGGGCACGAACTCCGCCGCGAAGTCGCGCCCGGTCTGAGAGCGTACCTTGCCGTTCAGGAGATCGACCAGCTGCCGGCCGCGGGTCTCGTTTCGATTGATCACGGCGAAGTGGCCAGCACCAGAGAGAGCGATCTCGACCGTGATCGCGCGGGCGGCGCCGCCCGCGCCGAAGATCACCACCTTGGCGCCGGCCAGATCGCGCAGCCGCTTCACCCCCTCGACGAAGCCCTTGCCATCGGTGTTCTCGCCGATGAAGCGGTCGCCGTGGCGGACGACGCAGTTGACGGCGCCCATCAGCGCCGCGGATTCGCCGAGTCCATCCAGGTGCTCGATCACCGCGACCTTGTGCGGGATGGTGCAATTGAAGCCGCGAAAGCCCATCGCTCTCGCCCCTTCGACCGCCGCCTTCAGGCCGTCCGGCGCCACCTCGATGGTCAGATAGCGCCAGTCGAGGCCATGATGGCGGAAGGCCGCCTCGATCATGACCTGCGTCGGGTTCTCGGCGATCGGCTGGCCGAACGCGGCGACCAGCTCCTGCTTGAAATTGAGCTCCCCGGCCATCTGGGCCTCTCCTCGAGCGTTCAGTTGACCACCTTCAGCATGCCGCCGTCGACGTAATAGGTAGCCCCGACGCTGTAGCTGGCGCGCCCGGAGCACAGGAAGACGAAGAAGGCGGCGACCTCCTCCGGTGCGGCGAAGCGATTGATCGGCGCGTGCTCCCTGGCGACGCCCTCGATGTAGCTCTGCCAGTCCTTGCCCGTGCCGTCGGTCAGCTTCGTCGCCGTATTGATCCAGTCGGGCGTGAGGACCAGGCCGAGGTTCAGGGCATTGACCCGGATATTGTGCGGGATCAGCTCGTTGGCGAGGTTCTTGGATAGCATGACCAGGGCCGCCTTGGTCACATTGTAGATCGGCTCGTACCAGAGCGGCTGAGTGGCGCAGATCGAGCCGTTGTTGAGGATCACCCCACCGCCCCGCCGCTGCATCATGCGCGCGAGCCCACGTGAGAGGCGGACCGCGGCCATGACGTGCAGATCCCAGTAGTACTGCCACTTGTCGTCCGGCGCCTCGAGGATGGTCTCGTTCGAGCCGGTGCCGGCGTTGTTGATCAGGATGTCACAGCCACCGTATTCACTCTCGACCGCAGCGACCACCCTGGCCACATCGTCCGCCCTGGCGACGTCGGCCGCGATGCCAATCGCGCGCGCGCCGAATTCCTGGCGGATTCCATCGGCCCGTTCGGTGAGGCGACCCTCGTCACGCGCGACGAGCGCGAGATGCGCACCCTCCCGGGCGAGCTCCCTCGCCACCGCGAGGCCGATGCCGACGCTGCCGCCGGTGATCACGGCGACCTTGTTCGCGAGACCCAGATCCATCGTCCTCTCCCCTGCTCACTTGACGATCGGGATCTTGCTGCGGTCGATGGTCACCGCGACCGCCAGGATCAGCACGATCCCGAACACGATCTGCTGGGCGAAGATGTCGACTCCGACGAAGGTCATACCGATGCGCACGACGGAAATGATCAGCGCCCCGATCAGGGTCCGCCAGACGCTGCCGACCCCGCCGGTGATCGCGGTGCCACCAACGATCACCGCGGCGATCGCGGGCAGGAGCAGCTCATTGGCCAGGGTCGGCGAGCCGCTCGCCAGGCGGCCCGCCAGTATCACGCCGGCGAAGCCCGCGAACGTGCCCGAGAGGGTGCAGGCGATGGTCTTGTGCCGATCGACCCGCACGCCCGAGGCATGGGT
>JBKPDM010000074.1:0-3223 GCA_046727895.1 Pseudomonadota bacterium
GCTATATTCGCTTGAACAATAACGCCGGCCCGCGGGTCGCGAGCCGTCGGGAGATTTTCCGGACGACTGGTTTCAGCGAAGCCATCTGTTTCGATAGCTTCTGCTTCCGTCGAAGGCCGATCAGAGTAGATGCGAAGCGATGCAGCCAAGTGCCCTGATGCCGGCGCCCGCCAAACCGCCGCCATCGGTCCTCGAACTCAATTGCCACGTCCTCCTGGCCCCAAAGAAAGCTCTCACGCATTTGGCCATACAGATGGTTGACCAGCACTCGGCGCATCGGCTCATCTAGTCTGCCGCTGCTTTTCAGTTCCGAAAAAAGCCAATCCAGAATCTGGAGCCTCGACTGCCACGCTTGAGCATCCCATCGGGCCGTAATGCGTGCTTGCCCATGATGCTCAACATAAATGCCGGCGCCCTCGTGACTATATCCCGGCTTGGCTCCTGCAAGCAAACATCGCCAAACCAACTCACCATCCTGGTTTCTCAGCAGCCCTTCCTTCCAGCCGCCGATTCTGCGCACAAAGCTGGTCCGCCAAAGAACGCAGCAGGGAGGAAGAAAGCGACAACACAGCCACTCGCGAATAAATCCCATCGGATCAGCGGAGGTTGGTCCGTTCAGCTCCTTCCGCTGGCCGTCGATCAACTGGGAGAAGCACGGACCGAACGCAATGTCGAGCTCGTCTTGCGTGGAGGCTGCCAGGAGACCGCTCAGCAGAGGGCCTTCAACGAAGTCGTCTGCGTCGAGGAATTGGACGAAGGGTGCTGTCGCCACGGCCAGGCCCCGGTTGCGGGCCGCGGGCGCACCTTGATTGGTCTCATTGACGAGCACCTTCGTCTTCGAATATTTCGCGGCGATTTCGGGGGTGCGATCGAAGACTCCATCGACAACGACAATAATCTCGGGGTTCACGCCGGGCTGATCGAGCACCGATTGGATGGCGCGGCCGATGAAAGCCTCGGCGCGGTAGGCGGGAGTCACGACGCTGATGTCAGGGGAATCAAGCTTCATAAGCGGGCTCCGCACTAGAGGAGGAATAAGCGAGTAGTGAATAGCTAGAACGGGTGGCTATTTTTGGCAAGAGTGTGTCCATTGACTGACGACCTGCCCCGGCCACGGCTCGGCCTCGAGCTTAGCCACGATCGGCCGCACGCGCCGCCACATCACCTCGCCGCGCGGGTCGGCATAGCGGTCAGGCCATGCGACCAGCTTCGCCTCGGTGTCCAGCGCTCGGCCTCGATCATGATCGCATCGTGCACTGGCGCGATCACCTCGACGTCCCGCTCTGTTGCCAGGCTACACACCAAGCGCAACATCATCCGCACCGTTGGCCTGAATCGGGAAGTCGATCCTGCCAATGCACTACTGCTGACCGCGCGAGGGGTGGCTCCGCCGGGCCCGTTTTTTCGCATTTCTTCGACTTCATTCTGCCGCTGCGCGACCGGCTCGAAGAACAGCCCGGGCGCCGGCTCTATCTGTTCCTGTCTGGTCATGGGATCTCGCCGACCGGGCAACAGTCCGTGCGCAACGCCGTGCTTTTTCTCGCGAGCGCGAAGAAGGGGCGGTCGTGGGACAACTTCGCCGGCAATCTCTGGGCCGAGGGCATCCGGGGTGCCGAGGTGATCAGGGTGCACGGCCTGCCGTGTGCGCTCTACACCGACCGGCCGAGCCACTACTTCGTCACCCCCAAAGGCCGGCGCGAAGGTCGCCAAGCCAAGGATCAGCCGACCCAGGTCGGCCGGGCGCTCGCCGCCCTCGAGGCGCGCGGCCTGGAGTACATCGTGGGCGTGCGCGAGCGGACCAGCAAGGAGGTCCGCACCGTGGTCCTGGGTGACGGCTCCCCGTTCGTGCCGCTGGTGATCCCGCGCCAGCGGCGGCCGGACACCGAGCTGGAGGCCAAGGCGGTCATCCTCGGGGACCGCCGTTACATCGTCTGCCGTAATCTTGCCGAGGCGGCCAAGGACGCCGCCGACCGGGCGGCGATCGTGGCGAATCTGCGCCAGGCGCTGCGCCGTGGCGCCAAGGCCCTGGTCGGCAACGCCGGCTATCGCCGCTTCCTGAAGGCGCCCGCGCAGGGCTTCGCGATCGATGAGGAGCGGGTGGCCGAAGACGCCCGCTTCGACGGCATCTTCGTGCTGCGCACCAACACCACCCTCGACCCGCTCCAGGCGATGCTGCGCTACCGCGAGCTGCAGGGCGTCGAGCAGCTGTTCCGCAGCGCCAAGTCGCTCTTGGCCGCGCGGCCGATCTTCCACAAATGCGATGCCACCATCCGCGGCCATGTGTTCTGCTCCTTCCTCGCCCTGGTGCTCAAGAAGGAGCTCGCCGATCGCTGCGCCGCCCGCGGCTTGCAACCGGAGTGGGACGAGGTGTGGCGCGATCTGGATCGCCTCCAGGAGGTCGAGGTCGAGCAGGACGGCAAGCGCTTCGTCTTGCGCACGCCCGTCGTCGGCTGCGCTGGCAAGCTGTTCCAGACTCTGGGCGTCGCCCTGCCCCCCAACATCCGCGACGCTACCCCCAAGGCCGCCGAGACCATCGCCGAACCCTCCCAACTGTAGTGCTAAGGCCGCCGGCGCGCACAGTAAGCGCTTGATAATCCTGGTCTTTCCAAACCGCGGTGTCGAAGATCGGCCTGACGCCGCTGGACGGCCCGCACCACCAACAGCGGTCAACTCATGTGCTACCAACACCGGTCAACTCAACGTGCCATCGACGCCTGCAACCACTTCATGATCGCTTCGTACACCCGTGCATGACCTTCGTTCGTCAGATGACAATTGGGGTATGGATGGAAAAACCTGTCGTCTAGGTCCACCTTGAGGACGTCGAAATCCGCATAGGACGGCGCTCTGCCAAATGCATGCTCGATTTCCGTTCCACATGCCATTCCACCATTAGGAATCGGCACCAATAGAAATTGACTGCCTTGATGCTCCGCGCGCGAGCGGATTTCCGCCAAAGTCTTAAAGGTGTACGCAAACTCTCCGTCACCGAAATCCTGTTCGTGCGATAACAGTGTGGTTGCGCCATCGCGGGTCCGCCGCAATAAGTCCCAAACCAATGTACCTGTTACCGTATTATTATACACTAATCTGCGAAGTGTGCTCCGTAAACCCGAACCGGTGATATATTTTTCATATGCCTGCTTTGGATCTAGGAAGTTACCGTGTTCATCCCAGGCCCATATCCATCCCGCGTTGGTCACGTGAAACAGAGGTTTGAATG
>JBKPDM010000075.1:0-3188 GCA_046727895.1 Pseudomonadota bacterium
TCGTCGAGGCGCTCAAGACGTCGCTCGCCTACATTCTGATCAACGCCGACGGTGCGGCGCTGCAGCCGGGCTCGCGCGCCTACAAACGGACCTGGATCCGCGACGGCGCCCTGATCTCGGCGGCGCTCCTGCGCATGGCCCATCCCGAGGAGGTGCGCAAGTTCATTGAATGGTACGCGCCCTATCAGTTCAAGAACGGCGCCATCCCCTGCTGCGTCGACGCCCGCGGTGCCGACCGCGCGGTCGAGCACGACAGCCACGGCGAATGGTTGTACCTGCTCGCCGAATACTACCGCTTCTCGCACAACATCGGCCTGCTCGCCGAGATGTGGCCGAGCGCGCTCGGCGCGGTCGACTACATCGACAGTCTGCGGCAGGAACAGCGGACCGAAGAGTATAAGCAGCCGAGCAAGCTAATGTACTATGGTCTGGTCCCGAAATCGATCAGCCACGAGGGCTATATGCAGAACCCGGTCCATTCCTATTGGGATGGCCTGTTCACTCTGCTCGGGCTGAAGGACGCGACCTGGATGGCGAGCATGCTCGGCGAGGACGCCCATGCGGCCGCGTTCGCGCACATCCGCGACGAATTCCGCGCCGATCTGTACGCCTCGATCGAGCTCAGCATGCAGCGGCACGGTATCGCCTACATTCCGGGCGCCGCCGAGCTCGGCGATTTCGACTTCACCTCCACCGCGATCGCCGCCGATCCGGTCGGCGAGCTCCGCAACCTGCCGGAGCCCGCGTTCCGAGAGACGTTCGAGCAGTACTATCGCTACTTCACCGCGCGCAAGAACGACCGGACCGACGATCCCCAGTTCCAGCGCTACACGCCTTACGAGTTCCGGATCGTCGGGCCAATGATCCGGATGGGCCTGAAGAAGCAGGCGTACGAGGTCCTGAAATATCTGTTCGAGGGGCTGAGGCCGCCGGCTTGGAACGGCTGGGCCGAGGTGGTCTGGCGCGAGCCGCGGGCGCCGAGGTTCATCGGCGACCTGCCGCACAGCTGGGTGGGCGCCGAGTTCATCCGCTCGGTCCGGACCATGTTCGCTTACGAGCGCGAAGGCGATCAATCCCTGGTCATCGGCGCCGGCGTGCTGCCGGAATGGGTGCTGAGCGAGAGCGGCGTGAGCGTCCGACGCCTGCCGACCTATTACGGCACGCTGAACTATTCGATCCGGCCGCGGGGTGATCGCGAGCTGGTGGTGACGATGAGCGGCGACATCGCCCTGCCACCCGGTCGGATCGTGCTGTGTTCGCCCCTGGACCAACCGCTGACCGGGGTTACCGTCAACGGCCGCGAGAGCCGGAACTTCACCGAGCGCGAAGCGGTGATCCACCAGTTTCCTGCGACCGTCGTGCTCCGCTATGATGGCTCTCAAACCTCTGCCGGTGAGCGCGGCCTGAAGAACACGCTGGCGGGCTGGACCACGAAGGGCACACCAAGGCGAAGCACGCCAGCAGCCGCGCAACGGATGTAGCTCGGCTCTCAGTGACACATGTCGATCCCGATCGATCTCGAGCGTCGGGCAGCACATACCAGGACGACCGCGGGAACCGTCCAGGACGGCACCAGCGGTGGACGAGAACAGAGGGTCAAAGCCCCGGTGGCGGGGGTGGCGGCGCACCACGACATTGGTGTTGCCGCCCTGCTCGAGGTCCGGATCGAAGACCGCTTTGCAGGCCGCGCACCGGCCCGCCTGCCGTTGCAGCAGGTGGATGCGATGGAAGTGACTGGCTTCGCGCACCAGCCGCCGTGTGCGGCGATCTTCCCAGTAGGCGCGCAGGCTCGGGTCGAAGGGGCTGGCTTCGCCCCTGACCTTCACGAAGCGCGATACCCGGGTCTCGTTGTGGCGCGGAAGCCGGCTTCGGCCGTCCCACAGGTCCCAGCCGCGGCCCTTGATCGACGCCGTAGTAGTGGTTGACTACCCAGCGGCGGTTGTCGAACGGACCTACAGCCGGGCGTTGGCGCTGTGCGACCAACTGGGCCGATCGGCCGAACTGTTTCCAGTCCAGCGCGGGCTTTGGAACTGCCATCTCTTGCGCGGCGAACTCCTTCGAGCCCGTGATCTCGCCGAGCGGCTAGTCGCGCTCGCCGAGGGGCAGGGGGCAGCGCTCGGCCGTGCTCTCGCCCGACGTGCTCTGGGTTCGACGCTCTTCTATTTTGGGCGCTTTGCCGAGGCGTCTCGGATATTCGACGAGGGCGTCGCGATACACAATGCGGTCGACGCGGCGGACGATCACCGTGCCCGCCTCCTGCTCTACACGGAGCACGCCGGCATGGTATGCAGGCTGTATTCGGCATGGACGCTCTGGTTCCTGGGCTTTCCTGACCGGGCCGTGGAGAGAATCGAGGAGGGCCTGGACCTCAGCCAGCGTCTCGCGCACGCCAACAGCCGCGCCTTCGCCGTGAGCCTCGCGGCAGTACTGCACACCTTCCGACGCGACTTCGATGCCGCGCGAAGACCAGCCGAGGTGGCGATCGAGATCGCAAGCGAGCATCGCATGTCGCAGTGGCTCGCTTTCGGAAACATATGCCGGGGCTTTGTCCAGGTCGGCCTCGGTCAGCGGATGGAAGGGATTAAACAGCTTCGCGCCGGCCTGGCCGGCTGGGAGGCGATGGGCGCCCGCTTGATCGAAACGCAGTGGCTTGGCTTCCTTGCGGAAGCCCACGCCCAGGCCCGCCAATTCGATGACGCGCTCATTTCGTTGGATCGGGCGACCGAAATCGCCGCTGCGACCGGCGAGTGCCACTATCAGGCAGAGCTCTACCGGCTGAGAGGGGTCGTCCTGGCCGAGACCGGCGACGCTGTCGAAGCGGCAGCGTTGTTCCAGAAGGCCATCGATACCGCCCAGAGCCAGCAGGCCAAGTCCCTGGAGCTGCGCGCCGCGACCAGTCTCGCCCGCCTCTGGCGCGATCAGGGCAAGTGCACCGAGGCCCGCGACCTGCTCGCCCCGATCTACGGCTGGTTCACCGAGGGCTTTGATTCTGCCGATCTCCAGGACGCCAAGGCGCTGCTCGACGAGCTGGGCTGACTCCCGCTCCTGGCTAAGAGCCGAACTCCGGCGGGCATCTCCGAAGCCCGCGTGCTTCAGGTACCATCCGTCATGTGTGGACGGCCCCGCCGGTGCAAGGGTTTTCTTTGGTTCGGGCGCATGGTCGGGTGCGGTCATGTGTCCGGCCTGTT
>JBKPDM010000076.1:0-11184 GCA_046727895.1 Pseudomonadota bacterium
GAACTGCTCGCCACCCCGACCCCGCTCCAGCAGCGCGTCCTCGATCTGCTCGGCCTCAAGCCCGCCCTGTAGTCAGTGCACGCAAAAATCCCCGTGCAATCTCAATCATTTCGTCGAAAATCGGGGTAAAGTTCGGGCTAGAGACGGGCGTCGAGACGGCGCGCGCGCGGATCGGCGTTCTCGAGGTGACCGCGGGCTGGCTGGCGCGGTCCTGGGTCTCAATCGCGTTCGGCGTGGGGTTCTTCGCTGCCTGGGAGACGCTGGTCAAAGGCTTCGACGTGCCGCGCTACATCATCCCGGCGCCGTCGGCGATCTTCTATCAGTTCTTTCGCAACTTGCCGCGCATCTGGGACTACACCCTGGTCACCGGCGGTGAGACGCTGTCCGGCTTCGCGGTCGCGATCTTCTTCGGCGTGCCGCTCGCCCTTGTAGTCGCTTTTTCGAGGGTGCTGCGCAAGACCCTATACCCCGCCGCGGTGACGCTCGAGATGGTGCCCAAGATCGCCTTCGCCCCGCTCTTCGTCACCTGGTTCGGCTTTGGCTATCAGCCCAAGGTGATCATCGTTTTTCTCGTGTGCTTTTTTCCGATCCTGCTGAACGGCATTCTGGCATTCACGTCGCTGACCGAGGACCTCGGCCGGTTCTGCCGCTCGACCGGCGCCGGGTTGGCGCGCACGTTCTGGTACATCCGCCTGCCGTTCGCTCTGCCCCAGCTGTTCGTCGGCATCAAGGGCGCCGCGGTCAACGCCACCGTGGGCGCCACGATCGCCGAGTGGATCGGCGGCGACGCGGGGCTCGGCTACTACATCCAGATCGCCACGGGCGATCTGCGCATGGACCTCGCCTTTGCGATCATCATCATGCTGGCCGCCCTCGGCCTCGCCCTGTTCGGCGCCGTGGTCATCGTGGAGAAGCTCCTGATCCCCTGGCACATCTCCCAGCGCGCCCAAGGCGGCGCTCGGGGCTGAAAGGGGCGGGCGGGTCCCCCATTCGCCCTTCTGGCGCATAATGCAACTGCTGAGGCCGGCCCGCCGCGGCGCCTGGCGGAGGTTCAATCGAAGGGCAGGCCGACGTAGTTCTCGGCCAGGGTCTGGGCTGCGGCCCGGGAGCTGGTGAGGTAGTCGAGCTCGGCCAGCTGCAGCCGGCGGCCAAAGGCGTCATCGCCCGGGAAGCGGTGCAGCATCGAGGTCATCCACCAGGAGAAGCGCTGCACCTTCCAGACCCGGCGCAGGCAGGCGTCCGAGTAGGCATCGAGCCGATCGGTCCGCCCGGAGCGGTAGAACCCTACCAGTGCCTCTGCCAGGACCCGCACGTCGGCGACCGCGAGGTTCATGCCCTTGGCGCCGGTCGCCGGCACGATGTGGGCAGCGTCGCCGGCGAGGTAGAGGCGGCCGTAGCGCATCGGTGCGGCGACGAAGCTGCGCATCGCCGCGATGTTCTTCTGCAGCACCGGCCCCTCGGTCAGGCGCCACTCGCCCGTCGTACCCAGTCGGATCTGAAGCTCCCGCCAGATGCGCTCGTCCGGCCAGTTGGCGAGGTCGTCGTCGGGATCGCATTGCAGATAGAGACGGGTGAGCTCGGGCGAGCGCATGCTGTGCAGGGCGAAGCCGCGCTCGTGGCGGGCGTAGATCAGCTCTTCCGAGGAGGGCACCGCCGCGGCGAGAATGCCGAGCCAGGCGAAGGGATAGACCCGCTCGTAGCTCTCGAGCGCGCCCGCGGGCACGCTCGTCCGGCAGACTCCGCGAAAGCCGTCGCAGCCGGCGACGAAATCGCAGGTCAGCTCCTGCGTCGCGCTGTTCTTTCGGAGGCGGATCGTTGGCTTGGGCGCCTCGAGGTCGTGCACGCTGACGTCGCTCGCCTCGAAATGGATCGCGCCGCCGGCGGCGAGCCGGGCCGCGATGAGGTCCTTCACGACCTCGTGCTGGCCGTAGACGGTGATGCTCCGCCCGCCGGTCAGGCCGGCCAGATCAATCCGATGGCGCCGCCCGGCGAAGCTGATCTCGAGCCCCTCGTGGACCAAGCCGTCCCGTGCCAGCCGCGCGCCGAGCCCGACGTCCCGCAGCAGCTCGACCGTACCCTGCTCGAGCACGCCCGCACGGATTCGCCCTTCGACGTATTCGCGGCTATGGCGCTCCAGCACGACCGACTCGACACCGTCCCGCTGCAGCAGGTGGGCCAGCAGCAGGCCCGCCGGTCCGGCGCCGATGATGCCGACCTGCGTGTGCACGATCACTCACTCCGAGGCTCCCGCTGTCTCTGCGTCTGGGCCCCCACTCGTTCATTCTGCCACGGGGCGTGGCATTGCGCCAATCTCCGAGCCGTGCCGGTCGGACCTGCCTAGGTTGACTGATCGGGCGCCACTTGCGACGCCGAGATAGCTGACCCTCGCCGGCTCTGGCCCTGGCAGGGTGGTTCATGGCAAATCGAGAGATTGCCAACTCGAAGAGGGCAGCTCACGGGCGCCTTTTGGGGCGCCACGCCGGGAGGGCGCGTCGATGAGCCGAAATCACGCCGAGCCTGCCTATCGTGCCGACGATCTCATCGCGTTCGCAGCGGCTCTGTTTCGCGCGGCGGGGCTCGAAGATGAGAAGGCAGGGACGGTCGCTGAGGTCCTCGTCGAGGGCGATCTCCTCGGACATACCACGCACGGCCTGGCGCTCGCGGCGCCCTACCTGCGCGCGGCCCTGGAGGGCAGCATGACCCGGTCGGGCGAGCCGGCCGTGATCTCCGACCAAGGCAGTGCGCTTTGCTGGGACGGAGGCCGTCTGCCCGGGCCTTGGCTCGTGGTCAAGGCGATCGAGGCCACGCTCGCGCGGGTTGGCGCGCACGGCATCGCCGCGGTCGCGATCCGCGAGAGCCATCACATCGCCTGCCTCGCCTCCTACCTCGAGCGGGCCACGGCGAAGGGCTCCATGATCCTTCTGACCTGCTCCGATCCTTCCGAGACAAGCGTTGCGCCGTTCGGGGGGCTGAGGGCGTTGTTCACGCCCGACCCGATCGCGGTCGGCATTCCGACGGAGGGCGATCCGATCCTGATCGACATGAGCGCCTCGATCACCACCAACGGCATGACCGCGCGGCTGCGGAGCGAGGGCAGGCGCTTTCCGGGCCAATGGGCGATGGACGCCGCGGGCGTGGCGAGCGACGACCCGAACGTCCTGTTTGCCGAGCCGCCCGGGACGCTGCTGCCGACCGGAGGCAAGGATCACGGCCACAAGGGCTATAATCTGGCGCTGACCATCGAGGCGCTGAGCCAGGGCCTGTCCGGGCACGGCCGCGCCGACCCGCTGACCGACTGGGGCGCTTCAGTCTACATCCAGATCATGGATCCGCAGGCGTTCGGGGGAGCCGCCAATTTTCTCCGTCAGACCGGCTTCATTGCCGACGCCTGCCGCCGCAATCCGCCGGCACCCGGCATCGAGGCGGTTCGCCTGCCCGGTCAGCAGGGCCTCGCCCGCAAGCGCCGGGCGCTCGCCGAGGGCCTGCGCCTCTACCCCGGCATCATGGCTGCGCTACGGCCGCTCGCCGGGCAGCTCGGCGTCGCGGCCCCCCATCCGATCGCTTGATTTGCCGATGGATGTGCGCCGTCGCGGTGGTGGCAGCGAGATCGACACCGGTGATCCGGGCGCGGCACGGTCGATTTCGCACGAGCTGATCAGCGCCGGCGCGATGGGCCGGCTGATCGCGCTGCTCAGCTGCGCTGCCTTCGTCTGCGTCGCGAGCATGCGGGTCGGCGATCCGCTGCTGCCCCAGGTGGCGCAGGAGTTCGGCGTCAGCGCGGGCGACGCCTCGGTGATCGCGACCGCCTTCGCGCTCGCCTACGGCCTCGGCCAGCTGATCTGGGGCGCGCTCGGCGACCGGTTCGGCAAATACCGCCTGGTCGCGCTGATGACCCTGATCTCGGCGCTTACCGGCGCCGCCGCCGCGTTCGCGGGCTCGCTCGCGACGCTTGGCATCGCACGCTTCGCCGCCGGCGCCACCGCGGCCGCGATCGTGCCGCTCAGCATGGCGTTCGTTGGCGACCACGTACCCTATCGGGACCGTCAGGCGGTGCTCGCGCGCTTTCTGACCGGCACCATCTTCGGTCTGGTCGCCGGCCAGATCCTGGGCGGACTCGTCGGCGAGCTGGTCGGCTGGCGCGCGGTCTTCCTGGCGCTCGGCGGCCTGTTCCTGCTGATCGGCGCGCTGCTCATGGTCGAAGCGCGCTCCCCGCGCGTCCCGCCACCGATACTCACCACGTCGATCAGCCCGAGCGCGCCGCTCTACGGCTACATGCTCCTGTTCGGGCGTTTCTGGGCGCGGGTCGTGCTCGCGACCGTTTTCGTCGAGGGCTTCCTGTTCTACGGCGCCTTCACCTTCATAGGCGCCTATCTGCGCGACCGCTTCGGCCTCGACTACGCGATCGTTGGCCTGTTGCTCGGCTGCTTCGGCATCGGCGGCGCGATCTACGCGCTGACCGTGCGCCGGCTCGTGGCCATGCTGGGTGAGCGTGGCCTAACGCTCGGCGGTGGCGCCCTCCTGACCCTCGGCTACCTCCTCGTCGCCTGGGGCTCGCTCGCCCTCATGGCGCCGGCGATCATGGTGCTCGGGTTCGGCATGTACATGCTGCACGCGACGCTCCAGACCAACGCGACCCAGATGGCGCCCGAGGCGCGCGGTCTCGCGGTCTCGACCTTCGCCAACACGCTGTTCCTCGGCCAGGCGGGCGGCGTCTGGCTCGCCGGTCTCGCCATCGATCGGGTCGGATTCCCGCCGGTGTTTGTGATTCTGGGCGCGGGGTTGGCGCTGCTCGGGGTCGCGTTTGCGATCCTCATCGACCGCCGCCCGGCCGTGACTTGATCGGAGTACGCTCAAGGCGCAGCTGCCATCTGACGGTCATGGATTTGTCCCACGAGCAGCCGAGGATGATCATCAGACGGCCAAGCATCTCGACGGAGGCACCGATGAGCCGGCCCGCGAAGCCGCTGTTTCAGCTTGCCGTGGCGATCGCGCTCGCGATTGCCGCCTTGATCACGATCGCTGCCCTGCATGCACCCGCCCACGGTCAGGAAGACGTCCGGCCGCTCACGCGCATCGCCTTTGGTTCCTGCGCGAATCAGGACCAGCCGCAGCCGATCTGGGACGCGGTGCTCGCCTACCGGCCGGAGCTGTTTGTCTTCATGGGCGACAACGTGTACGGCGACGTCTCGTCGGGCGCGATGACCGAGCTCAAGGCCGCTTATGCCAAAGCGGCGACGATCGCGGGCTACGTGAAGCTGCGCCAGACGGTGCCGGTGCTGGCGACCTGGGACGACCACGATTTCGGCCGCAATGACGCCGGCGCCGACTTTCCATACAAAGAGCAGGCCAAGGCGCTGTTCCTGGACTTCTGGCAGGTGCCGGCGGACGATCCGCGGCGCGGCAGCGATGGGGTCTATTCGGCGGCGAGCTTCGGGCCCGCGGGCATGCGCGTCCAGGTGATCCTGCTCGACACCCGAAGCTTTCGCTCGCCGCTGCGCCGCAAGCAGGAGCGCGCGCCCGGCAGCGGGCCCTACACGCCCGATCCAGACCCGGCCAAGACCATGCTCGGCGATGACCAGTGGCGCTGGCTCGGCGAGCAGCTGCGCCAGCCCGCCGAGCTTCGTCTGATCGTGTCCTCGATCCAGGTCCTGGCCGAGGGCCACGATTTCGAGCGCTGGGGCAATCTGCCGGCCGAGCGCGAGCGTCTGTTGGAACTGATCGCCGCGACCCGCGCAAATGGCGTGATCTTCCTCTCCGGCGATCGCCACGTCGGGGCGATCTATCGGATCGAGGGCCCGTCCTACCCGCTCTACGAGATCACCTCCTCCGGGATCAACATGGTCTACCCCCAGAGCCACGAGCTCGGGCCTCTGCGTCTCGGCGCGGTCTACGGGGCCGAGAACTTCGGCACGGTCGACATCGACTGGTGGGCGCGTACGGTCACGCTTTCGGTACGCTCGATGAACGGCGAACCGGTCCGCCGGGTCGTGATCCCGCTCGGCGATCTGTCCGCCGGCTAATCCGGCCGGCCTGCCCGGCCGCCCCGAGCCTCAGCGTGTCGGGACCGGCGTCTCGCCGCGATAGTCGTAAAAGCCGCGCTTGGTCTTGCGGCCGAGCCAGCCCGCCTCGACGTATTTGACCAGGAGCGGGCAGGGCCGGTACTTGCTGTCGGCGAGACCGTCGTAGAGGACCTGCATGACCGCGAGGCAGGTGTCGAGGCCGATGAAGTCGGCGAGCTCGAGCGGCCCCATGGGATGGTTGGCGCCGAGCCGCATCGCGGTGTCGATCGACTCGACGTTGCCGACCCCTTCGTAGAGCGTGTAGACCGCCTCGTTGATCATCGGCAGCAGGATCCGATTGACGATGAACGCCGGAAAATCCTCCGCCGTGACCGCCGTCTTGCCGAGCTTCTCGATGATCTCGCGGGTCGCGCGGAAGGTCGCCTCGTCGGTCGCGATGCCGCGGATCAGCTCGACCAGCTTCATCGCCGGCACCGGATTCATGAAGTGCATGCCGATGAAGCGCTCGGGCCGATCGGTGCCCGCGGCGAGGCGGGTGATCGAGATCGACGAGGTGTTGGTCGCGATCAGCGCGTCCTTCGGCAGGTGGCTGACCAGCTGGGCGAAGATCTCGCGCTTGATCGCCTCGTTCTCGATCGCCGCCTCGATCGCAAGCTGGCAGTCGCGAACCAGATCGTAGCCGGTGCCGCCGGTCAGCCGGGCTGACGCCGCCCGCCGCTCGGCGTCGGTGATCGTGCCTTTGTCGACCCGCCGCTCGAGGCGACCCGCGATCCGATCGATCGCCCGATCGACCTGCTCCTGGCCGACGTCCAGGAGCCGGACCTCGAAGCCGGCCAGGATCGCCACTTCGGCGATGCCGGCACCCATCTGGCCGGCGCCGATGATCGCGATACGCCGGATCTCGGGAATCGGCGGCAGGTCGCCCGAGGCGTTCATCTTTGACATCGCTCGATATCCGTGCCTCAACGTCATCAGCCGGACTTGCGCAGCTCGGCCGTGAGTTCCGGCACGGCCTGGAACAGGTCCGCGACCAGGCCGTAGTCGGCGATCTGGAAAATCGGCGCTTCCTCGTCCTTGTTGATCGCCACGATCACCTTGCTGTCCTTCATACCGGCCAGGTGCTGGATCGCGCCCGAGATGCCGACCGCGATGTAGAGGTCGGGAGCGACGATCTTGCCGGTCTGACCGACCTGGTACTCGTTCGGCACGTAGCCGGCGTCGACCGCGGCGCGCGACGCGCCGACCGCCGCTCCAAGCTGATCGGCCAGCTCTTCGATGATCCTGAAGTTGGCGCCGCTGCCCATGCCGCGGCCGCCCGAAACGACGATCCGCGCCGACGTCAGATCAGGACGCTCGCCGCCGCTCACCTGACGACCGAGGAATCGGGCGAGGCCCGCCGGATCGGCCGCATCGCGCCGCTCGATCGTTGCCGATCCGCCCTCGGGCGGCGCCGGGTCAAAGGCCGTCGTGCGTACCGTGATCACCTTGATCCGGTCGCTGGACTGGACGGTCGCGAGCGCATTGCCGGCGTAGATGTAGCGCTTGAAGGTGTCGGGGGTGACAACCTCGACGATGTCGGAGAGCTGCGCGACGTCGAGCAGCGCAGCGAGCCGCGGCATCACGTTCTTGCCATGGTTGGTCGCGGCGGCGAGGATCGCGCCGTACTGATCCGCCACCTGGCGCAGCAGCAGCGCCAGGTCCTCGGCGACCGGCTCGGCGTAGGCCTGGTGCTCGACCTGGAGGACCCGGGTCACGCCCGCAACCCTGGCCGCCGCCTCGGCGACCGGCCGGCAGTCCTTGCCGGCGACCAGCAGATCGACCGCCTCGTCGAGCGCCCGTGCCGCGGTCACCGCGTGCAGGGTTGCGAGCGAAAGCTCCCGGTTGTCGTGCTCGGCCAGTACCAGGGCAGTCATCAGATCACCTTCGCCTGGCTGCGCAGCTTGTCGACCAGTTCGGCGACGCTCGCAACCTTGACGCCCGCCTGCCGCTTGGAGGGCTCCTCGACCCGGAGGATCTTGAGCCGCGGCGCCACGTCGACGCCGAGCCCCTCAGGCGTGAGCACGTCGATCGGCTTCTTCTTGGCCTTCATGATGTTGGGCAACGAAGCGTAGCGCGGCTCGTTGAGCCGGAGGTCGGTGGTGATCACCGCCGGCATCTTGAGGGCCACCTTCTCGAGGCCGGCATCGACCTCGCGGGTGACCAGCAGCTCGCCGTCGGCGAGCTCCAGCTTGGAGGCGAACGTGCCCTGCGCCCAGCCGAGCAGCGCCGCGAGCATCTGGCCGGTCTGATTGCTGTCGTCGTCGATCGCCTGCTTGCCGAGGATGATCAGCCCCGGCTGCTCGCGCAGGGCGATGGCCTTGAGCAGCTTGGCGACCGCGAGCGGTTGCAATTCGGCATCGGTCTGCACGTGAATCGCCCGGTCTGCGCCCATCGCGAGCGCCGTGCGCAGCGTCTCCTGGCACTTGGCCTCGCCGAGCGAAACCGCGACCACCTCCTCCGCCTTGCCGGCCTCGCGCAAGCGGATCGCCTCCTCATTGGCGATCTCGTCGAAAGGGTTCATCGACATCTTGACGTTCGCGGTCTCGACGCCGGAGCCGTCGGTCTTGACTCGGACCTTGACGTTGAAGTCGACCACTCGCTTGACGGCGACCAGGACCTTCATCGTTCACTGGCTCCTCAGGTGGCCCGACACCTGCGCCCGATGCCGCGCGCCCTGGCAGGCAAACCTTTGTGCATTGCACACGAACTAGGCGTCTGCCTGGTTTTTGTCAATTGCGTGACAGGGCCCGGGCGCCACTGTGGCGGCGCGAACAGCCGTGCCTGCGACGACGCCCACCCGAACCGGCCGCGACGAAGCGTCCGTTGTTGGCCGGGGCGGCGGGATCGCCTATATCTTGCGGGGTTCCTCGAGGCTGCAGCCATGGCCATCTTCAGATCAGGGTCGCGCGCCCGCGGCGCGCTTGCCGGAGCGCTGCTGCTCCTCCTGGCGGGCTGCGCCGTGCCGACGCCCTATCAGCCGTCGACCGGCGGCTACGGCTATACGGAGCAGCAGCTGGAGAGCAACCGCTACCGCGTAGCGTTCTCCGGCAACTCGGTCACGCCGCGCGACACGGTCCAGAACTATCTCCTGTATCGGGCTGCGGAACTGACGCTGGAACGCGGCGACGACTATTTCACAGTGGTCAACCAGAACGTCGAGCGCTCGACCGTCTACTACGGCACGGGCTACGGCAGCTTCGGCTTGGGTCGTTTCAATAACTTTGACAACCCCGCGTTCGGGGCCGGGTTCGGCACCAACAGCTACTCGGCCTATCCGATCGACAGCTATACCGCGTTCGCCGACATCCTCGTTGCTAAAGGGGAGAAGCCGGCCGGGGACGTCAACGGATATGACGCCCGCGATGTCATCCGCCAGCTCGGTCCGAAGATCATGCGTCCCAATGCCTGATCGGGCCGTGTGGGCGGCGCGAGCGCGTGGCGGCCTCGCCCACCTCCTTGTCTGCGCGCTCGCCGTGTTCGGTCTCGCCGCCTGTAGCACGCCGACGCCCTATCAGGCGGCGGTCGACGACTACGGCTATCGGGACCAGCAGCTCGAAAGCAATCGCTATCGGGTGTCATTTGCCGGCAATACCGCGACGTCGCTCGAGACGGTGCAGAATTATGTTCTCTATCGTGCCGCCGAGCTGACTGTGGCGAACGGTTACGACTACTTCAGGGTGGTGGACCGGAGCACCGAGTCGCGCTCCGGGGGCGTCACGCCGGGCCGGGTCGGCGTCGGGGTCGGCGGGGTCGGCGGCGGCTCGGGTTCGGGCGTTGGCATCGGGCTGTCGACCTTCTTCGGCTCGGGCTATCCCGAGTACTATGCGGTGTTCATGGACGTCCTGATGTTCAAGGGCGAGAAGCCGGCGAGCGACGATACCGCCTACAACGCGCGCGAGGTGCTGCGGCGCCTCGAGCCCACCCTGCACCGCCCGCCTGCCTGATCGCCCCCGGGGCGACCGGAGCGCGAATACCCAAGACTAGGCGGGCAGCGCCAGGAGGTCGACATGGCCGACGGTGAGGTGGAGCTGCCCGGCCGCGAGCTGGCGGCGTCGCACCTCCGCCCAGCGCTTGATTAGTTGGTCGCGGCTCACCTCCTGAACGGCGCCGATGCAGCCCTCGAGCGTGGCACTGAGGAGCGGCACGTCCTCCGGAGCGAGCCGCCAGTCAGAGCGCTCGAAGACCACGTGCTGGCCGAGCACCTCGAGGCGCCCGGCGAGGTAGCGCGTGGCCTCGGGCCCAAGCGCCGGCCCGAACCCTTTGTCCGAGCGCTGGTGGGCGGCGAAGCGCTCTCGGATGGTCTCGTCCTCCGGCGCCTCGGGCACCCAGGACAGGCGCCCATCGACGCTGAGCGCCATGAGGACCGGCAAACCAGCGCACCAGCGGGCGAGGCGATCGAGCCAGGCAGCCGAGGCAAGATCCAGCAGCGCCGAGGCGGTGACGCCAGTCCAGCCGGCGAGATCCGGCAGCTCCCACGCAAGGTTCAATGCCTCGAATCGAATGGCGCGGCCCGACTGCGCCAGGCTCGCCCGGGCCTCAGCGAGCAGCGCCGGGTCGTGATCGACGCAGAGCCACTGCTGTCCGTGCGGCAGTCTCGGGGCGAGATAGCGGAGATTGCTGCCCGTGCCGCAGCCGAGGTCGATGAGGCGGGGCGCGGGTCCTACCGCCGCGGCAAAGCGCGCCGCGAGGGATGCGCTCCGGGCCGCGTGATCGTAGGGCTCGCGCAGGCGCAGCCAGTCGGCCCGGAAGCGGCTCACAGAGCGCCTTTGCGCAGCGCCAGATCCAGCTCGGCGGCAAAGGCGCGTGTGGCGTCGGCCCAGCTTGGCAGTTGAAGCCGTGCGCTACGCGCACCGGTTGCCAGATCCTGGCGCAGCCGTGGCTGAGTGATGACGCGGCGGAGCGCAGCGGCCATAGCCGCGGGATTGCCCGGCGGCACCAGGATCCCGGCATCGGCCGGCACGGTGTCCGGAATGGCGCCCGCGGTCGTCGAGACGACCGGCAGCCCTCGCGCCAGGGCCTCGGCGAGCGCCATGCCGTAGCCTTCGTGGTGCGAGGCCAGCACGAACAGATCGGCGCCGGCGTAGTAAGGCTGCAGGCCCGCCTCGGTCTGCTCGCCGATCAGCTG
>JBKPDM010000077.1:0-4991 GCA_046727895.1 Pseudomonadota bacterium
GGGTCGCGATCACCGAGACCCCGCCGAGCGAGGACGCCAACTCGATCTGGCGCTCGGCGGGCGACGGCAGGCAGGCGCTGGCCGACCTGGTCGCCGGGGCCGTCCCAGCGGAACTGAGCCGGGACGGGCACATCGAGCGACTGGCCCGGATCGATGACGACATCGCGCGCGAGGCCGAGCTGCACCAGGCCTGGCGGAAGCTCGACGTCTTCAAGGGCGTGCCCAAGCAGATGATCCGGGACGAGGTCAATGCCCGCCGCGCCAGACGCGGTGGCGAGGCGGCTCCGCCGGATCTCGGCGACCCCGAGCCTTGGGAAGGGCCGGTCGAGCTCGGCGCGACGCTCGACGACCTGGTCGAGGAGCTCGGTCGCTACGTCGTCGCCGACCCGCACAAGCTCCATGCGGCAGCGCTCTTCTGCGCCATGACGCACGTGCACGACGGGCTCCACTGCATGCCCAAGCTGGCGCTGCAGAGTCCGACGAAGCGGTGCGGCAAGACCACCCTCCTCGACTGCCTCAGCAGCGTGGTGCGCCGCCCGGAGATGGTCGCCGGCACCTCGGAGGCGGCCTTCATCCGAACCAGCCACGGCTTCCAGCCGACCTGGCTGCTCGACGAGGCCGACCGCTACCTTAACCCCAAGAACGCCGGTGAGGGTCTGACTGCGGCGCTCAACGCTTCCAGCTACCGGCGCACCGCGCGTAAGCGCGTGTGCGTCCCCGCCCCCGATGGGAAGGGCTGGCAGGTCGTCACGTTCGAGTTCTGGTGCCCGATGATCCTCGCCGGCATCCGCGAGCTGACCGACACCATCCAGGACCGGTCGATCGTGATCACGCTGCAGAGGGCGATGCCGGGAGAGATCAAGGCGCGCCTGGTTAACGGCACCTCGCCCGTGTTCCGGGACGTGCAGCGCAAGCTGTACCGATGGGCCCGGGACCTGGTCGAGCTCGACCTCGACCCAGCGGTGCCAAAGTTTCTGCACAACCGCGCCGCCGACCTCTGGCGGCCGCTCTACGCGATAGCGCACCTTGCGGGCGGCGCCTGGCCGGAGCGAGTTCGTGCGGCCTCGGAAAAGATCCACCTCGAGACCGGCGTCGAGGAGAACCGCGTCGTCCAACTGCTGGCCGCGATCAGGGACGTGTTCGGCGCTCGCGACCGCATGACCACCGCCGACCTCGTCGGCAAGCTGCTCGAGCGGGATGACGAGCCCTGGCCGACCGTGCGGCGGGGCCAGCCTCTCGACGCCTACTATCTGCGCTCGACCCTCAAGGGTGTCGTCGCCCGCAAGACGCCGATGATCCGGGTAGGGGACAAGACCAGACGCGGCTACTACCGCGCCGACTTCGAGGTGGCATGGCGGCGATACCTCTCTGCCGAAGGCTCCGATTCATCCGAAACAGACGAAACTCCGAAACCGCGGCCCGGAAACGCGCAGTCAGGCTGGACTTCGGGCGTTGCGGATGAGGAGCCGGCATCCGAAACCATGCGCAACGCCGACCCGCAACCTGACGCGAGCGCCGATGGGTCGGGCGCAGCGCAGCCTGGCGTTTCGGATGGTGATGGAGCTGATTACGCTGAACCGAAACGCCGAAAGCACAAGAAGATCACGGGGCCCAGGGCCCCTGTTTCGGATGCTACGGATGTTTCGGATGAGGAAGGCCGGCGCAGCCACACCTCCTCATCGAACGGCCCCGACGGGTCCGGGCAGGCCGACGTCCAGGCACCCTGTTGTGCCCAATGCGGCCTCCCGATCGATGCCGACGAGGGCAGCGTGGAGGTAGCGGGCAAGCTGTACCACAACCCTGACTGCTCCCGATGGGCGGATCACCGGCCCGAGGTCCGGGGGAACGACGGATGACCGCGGTTCCCCCTGCAGCTGTGTACGACGATCGCGTGCGACCTCTGTTGAAGCGGTTGGTCGAGGCGGGCGCCGGGGTCCGCCTCTCTGGCGCCGACCTGGAGGTGCTCGAGATCGCCCGGCTCGGCCCGGAAGACCGCGAGCAAATCGCTGAGCTGCTACCCGAGATCGTGGCTTATCTGTCGCCCGAGGACGCCGGGCGATCGTCCACCATCCTGCGCGACCTCGGCGTGAGGCCCGTCCTCGTCGACGACCCGGAGCGGGCCGCTTCGATCGTCTCGGACCTCGGCCGCACGGTCGGCTTCGACATCGAAACGACGGCTCCCGGGGAACGGCCGGCGACCGCGCTGACGAGGCAGGGTAGAATCGCCGCGAACCAGCCGCCGGCGAGCAGCGCCGGCCTCGATCCTCTACGGGCCAGGATGCGGCTTGCGCAGGCCTACGACGGTTGCGGGCGGGCGTTCGTGTTCGACCTCGACCGGGTGCCCATCGGGGCCCTCGTTCCGCTCTGGGGGCGTCGTTTGATCATCCATAACGCGCTGTTCGAGCTCGGCTTCCTCATGGTCGCCGGGATCGAGCCGCAGCGGGTCGCCTGCACCATGCAGATGGCTGGCTTGCTCCTCGGCACCAACAAGGGCTCGCGGACGCTGGCCCACGCGGCGGAGCAGTACCTGGGGATCGAGGACCTGCCGAAGGGCTTGCAGACTTCGGACTGGAGCGCCGCCCGCCTGTCGCCCGACCAGATCGCTTACGCTGCGCTCGACGCGGTCCTGGCCCTGCACCTGGCCCGGGCCATGGGGCCCGAGCTCGGCGAGGCGGAGCCCGCGTACCGCGCTCAGATGGCCGCGCTCGCGCCGACCGCGCGGATGCGCCTCGCCGGGATGCCGTTCGACGGCGGTCGCCATCTGGCTGCCGTAAGGGGCTGGGAGCTCGATCTCGCCAATGCGCGGCGTGCTTTCGCCGAGGCCGTGGGCCGAGCCGTGCCGGACAAGCCTGCGGCAGAAGAGGCATTCCTGCGCGCCGTGCTGCCGGAGCACGTGGTCGCCTCGTGGCCGACGACCGAGACCGGACGGCTGTCGCTGCGCTCCGGCGACCTGGCCCGCGGTGTGGCCGACGCTCCACCTATCCGCCACCTGCTCGAGGTTCGTCGCCTGGAGAAGCGCGTGCGCGACTTCGGCCGCACGCTCCTGGATCACGTGCACCCAGCAACCTGGCGCATCCACGGCGACTTCATGCCGGCGGCGGCGAAGTCCGGACGCTTCTCGTGCCGCGAGCCCAACCTGCAGCAGTTGCCGCTCGAGGCCCGCGTCGCGTTCAGGGCATCGCCCGGGCGCCGGATGGTAGTCGCCGACTACTCGCAAATGGAGCTGCGCGCCGCAGCCGAGCTCGCGGCCGATCCGGCGATGCGCGCGGCGTTCCACGCCGGAGCCGACCTGCATCGCCTGACCGCCGCCGCGATCGCGGGCGTCGATCCGGACGAGGTGACCAGGGAGCAGCGGCAGGCGGCCAAGGCGGTCAACTTCGGCGCCGTCTTCGGCCAAGGCCCCAACGGTTTGGTGCAAACCGCCTGGGACAACTACGGCCTGGTCCTGAGCCTGGCCGACGCCCAGCGGGCGCAGGACGCGTTCTTCCGGCGTTACCCCGTGCTCAGGGCGTGGATGGGACGGCAGGCCGACAAGGCGAAGGCAACCCAGGTGGTGCGCACGGTCCTGGGGCGGCCGCTGCGTGCCGCGTGGGAGAAGGGTGGCCTGCGCTACACCCAGGCGGTGAACATCCCGGTGCAGGGCAGCTGCGCCGACGTGCTGCTGATCGCCCTCGCAGAGGCCGGCCAGCGCCTCCGTGACCTGGACGCGGCGATCATCGCGACCGTGCACGACGAGATCGTCGCCGAGGTCGGCGCCGGCGACGCCGCGGAGGCCGCCCGTCGGCTGGAGGCAGCGATGGTGGAGGCGTTCGTCGAGGTCTTCCCCGAAGCGCCGTCGACCGGTCTGGTCGACGGCGCAGTGGTCGACTGCTGGGCGGACGCGAAAGCCTAGACCAGCTAGAGTCTAGATCCGGTCCACCATCCGGGCCGCACGGTCGATCATCGGGCCCAGATCACCCGCCAGCCCGCCGCTGCAAGGCACCGAGCTCGCCGATCACGTCGCTGAGACTGGTCTCCAGGTCCGCCAGTTGAGACCTCCGCAGCGCATAAGCTTCAACGTCCTCGCCGCCGTGCTCGACCACCATCCGCATGGCCGCCCGGTAGTCCCCGATCCCATGCACCGCCATCGCCTGCCGGACGATCCGATCGAAACTCTCGCCGCTCATTGTTTCCGCTCCTTCACACGCTCCCCGTCACCACGGCGACCTGCCATCCTGAAGCCACGCCGCCATCGGCATGGGCTGACCAAACTCGCGAACCACCGCAGGCCTCGGCCCCATGATCACAGCGTCCGGCCCCCAACTCTCGACCCGCCGGCCGGCCAGCTCGACCAGCACGCCGCAAGTGACGTTCGCCTTGTCGTCGTGCGCGCCCCTCGGGTGGTCGACCGAATCCCGCCCGCCCCGCGCCGTCCGGCGCTCGAGCGAGGCCAGCTCCACCAACAGCGGCCTCGAATCCGGCAGCTCGACCTCGCCGCGCGTGAATAGCGGCAGCGCCTCGAGGTAGACTTCGCTCTTGCTCCGCCCCGACACCTTGTAAGTGACCCCCTCTGCCTCGAACGCCTGCCGCACCCACTCGCCCGAGTACGCGTCGCCAATAATCCGGCGGATCCCATACTCCCGCAACAACTTCACCATGTCCTTGACCACAACCGCAGGATCGAACGGCGCAGCTACCGACCGCACCACGTCGACCACATAGAGGGGAGGCTTGCCTCCC
Organism: Pseudomonadota bacterium; assembly: GCA_046727895.1. Taxonomy (GTDB): domain Bacteria; phylum Pseudomonadota; class Alphaproteobacteria; order Geminicoccales; family Geminicoccaceae; genus DATAOG01. The sequence continues at coordinate 4,720 of JBKPDM010000077.1, forward strand.
TCTCGCCGGTGGGCGATCGCCAACGCGAAACTGGCGCCGCGGCCGCCAGAGGGGTCAACGAAACCCTCGTGTCGCACCCCCGAGAGCGGCGGCAGCTCCAGCGGCGACGACCGCGCCAATGACGCCAGCAGGGCCTCGCGAAACAAGATGCCCCCCCCCGGCACCCCCGGCTCCGACGCCGCCGCAACCCGATCGTCCCGCCACGCCGCCACGACCTCCGCCACCTCGATCGCCGGGATCATCGTCACGCTGTCCGCGGCCCACACGAGAAC
>JBKPDM010000078.1:0-4670 GCA_046727895.1 Pseudomonadota bacterium
GGGCGGCCCGGCGGACGACGCGCCAGCCCGGCGCGTCGGCGATCGGTTCACCGTCGACCTCCGCGCGCGACGACTCCGGCGGCGCCGTCCCGCGAGCGCCGGCCGGGCGCAGCCGCGCTCCGCGCTCATCGGTGCCTGGCAAGGCCCCCTCCTCCGCCATGGTCAGGATCAACCGAAAACCATGATTATCTAAGTGAGATCGATGGTCGCCCAATCAAGCCGGCGAGTGATCGTAGCGACATTCCGGCAGGTTCGAGGCTGCCCGAGACTTCCGGCCTGCTATCGGTCCGCAGAACGCACGGCTCGGAGACAGGCCGAGGCCTGGTGCCTCGGCCGAGCGCGGCCGCCGGCCGACTAACGCTGCTTGGGATCGAGGACGTCGCGCAGCCCGTCGCCCAGCAGATTGAAGCCGAGCGAGACCACGAAGATCGCGATCCCAGGCATGGTCGCGACCCACCACTGCTCGAGCAGATACTGCCGGCCCGAGGAGATCATCGCGCCCCATTCCGGCAACGGCGGCTGCGCGCCGAGGCCGAGGAAGCCGAGCCCCGCCGCGGTCAGGATGATGCCCGCCATGTCGAGGGTCAGGCGCACGATCAGCGAGCTGGTGCAGAGCGGCATGATGTGGCCCCAGATGATCCGCGCCGCGGATGCGCCCTGGAGCCGGATCGCGGCGATGAAGTCGGAGTTGCGCACCGTAAGCGTCTCGGCGCGCGCGATCCGGGCGTAGGGTGGCCAGGCGGTGATCGCGATCGCGATGATCGCGTTCTCGATCCCGGGGCCGAGCGCCGAGACGAAGGCAAGCGCCAGGATCAGCCGCGGAAAGGCGAGAAAGATGTCGGTCGCGCGCATCAGGACGGTATCGAGCCAGCCACCGACGTAGCCGGCGACGGTGCCGACCAGGAGGCCGACCGGCCCGACCATGATGACCACCAGGCCGACGATGTAGAGGGTGAGGCGCGAGCCGTAGACGATGCGCGAGTAGATGTCGCGGCCGAGCTCGTCGGTGCCGAGCCAGTGCGCGGCGGATGGCGGCTGCAGGCGATCGGTCAGGACCTGCTGGGTCGGCGAGTAGGTGGCGAGCCAGGGCGCTGCGGCCGCGACCAGCAGCAGGCCGATGACGATCGCCAGGCCGACCATGGCGAGCGGGTTGCGGGCAAACGCGAGCCAGCTGAGATAGGACCGCCCGAGCCGTGCCTGGAGCGCCGAGCCGGGCCGATCCGAAAGGAGCCACGCCCGCCAATGTCGCTGGCCGGCAGGCAGAGCGATGCTCATCGGCCTGGCGCCTCCCCGGGAACGCGCCCGCGGACCGCCCAGGCGCGCGCGATCAGGCGAATGGTGCCGTTCGGTGCGATCGGCAGCCGGGCCGCCAGAGCCTCGCGCAGCCGCTCGCGTTGCCGCTCGGGCAGCGACGTGCAGTAACCCGGCGCCGGGCCTTGTCCGCCAAGAAACGGCCTCCAGTAGTCGTCGAAGTCGCGGAACACGGTCGGCACGTCGATCGCGTCCGTGGCTACGGCGCCGAAGCCCGCCGCGCGAAACAGATCGGCGAGCGGACCCGGCCCGCAGATCGGAAAGCGTGACCCTTCGTCGAGCTCGCGCGCCTTCGGGTCGAGCTCGCCGGCGGCGTCCCAGAAGTGCCGCATCAACTGCATCTCGCCCGCATAGTCCCAGACATAGAGGGCGACCGCGCCACCCGGCCCCGCGACCCGCGCCTTCTCGCGCAGCGCACGCCGGTGGTCGGGCACGAAGTTGAGCAAGAGCCCCGAAATGGCGACGTCGACCGAGGCGTCCGCCAAAGGCAGCTCTGCCGCTTCGCCGATCTCGAAGCGGAGCCGGTCGTCGGCGACGCGAGAGCGCGCGAAGGTGACAAATCTTTCCGAGGGATCGACGCCGACCACCTGGGCCGGGGCCGCACGCTCGAGGATGGTCCGGCTCAGAGCGCCGGTGCCGCAACCGACATCGAGCCAGCGGGCGCCGGGCGAGATGGCGAGCCAGGCGAGGAAACGCTCGGCCACCGCTCGGCTCCAGCGCCCGACGTAACGCTCGTAGGCTTGCCCACTCTCCCAGAGATCCGCGCTCGCCATGGCCATGTTCCTCGCCGTGGCCCGAACTTTCTCAACGCGCCCGCGGGTCGAGCACGCGGTACAGAAGATCGGAGAAGAGGTTCAGGCCGATGAACACCGAGCCGACCACGATCGTGCCGCCCAGCACTGCGTTCATGTCGGCGTTGAGGAGCGAGTTGGTGATGTAGAAGCCCAGCCCCGGCCAGGCGAACACGGTCTCGGTCAGGACCGAGCCCTCTAGCAGGTTGGCGTAGGACAGCGCGATCACCGTGACCAGGGGCAGGGCGGTGTTGCCGAGTGCATGGCGCCAGATCACGCGGGCCTCGGAGAGGCCCTTGACGCGCGCCGTGGTGATGTACTCCTGGCTCAGCTGCTCGATCATGAAGCTTCGGGTCATGCGCGCGATGTAGGCGAGCGAGTAGTAACCGAGCAGCGAGGCCGGCAGGATCAGGTGCGAGAGCGCGTTCCAGAACACGTCCCACTCGCCGGCGAGCACTGAGTCGATCAGGATCACGCCGGTGCGCGGCTCGACCAGACCGTCGTAGAACACGTCCAGGCGCCCCGGTCCGGCGACCCAGTCGAGCCTGGCGTAGAATACCAGGAGTCCGACCAGCCCGAGCCAGAAGATCGGCACCGAGTAGCCGATCAGGCCGAGCACCCGCACGACGTGATCGATCAGGCGGCCCTGCCAGACTGCCGCGGCGACGCCGATCGGCACGCCGAGCAGCACGCCGAGCAGCGTGGCGACGCTGGCGAGCTCGAGGGTGGCCGGGAACACGCGCCGGATGTCGGCGAGCACCGGGTTGGCGGTCAGCACCGACTTGCCGAAGTCACCGCGCACGACATCGCTGACGTAGATCAGAAACTGCTGCCAGAGCGGCCGGTTCAGGCCGAGCTCTTCCTTGACCCGCTCGTAGACGTCGGGCGGCGCGCGATCGCCCACGGCGGCCAGCACCGGGTCGATCGGCACCACCCGGCCGATCAGGAAAGTGACGAGCAGCAGACCCAGAAACGTCACCACCAGGGTCGCGAGCAACCTGAGCGCGGACAGCAGCCAGCCCCGCATGGTCACGAGCCCCCGCTGCGCAGCGGGCCGCGCGCCGCAGCGAGCACGCTGCCCTTACAAATCGAGACTAGTTCTTGTGCCCCTTCCAGTACCTGTTGTCGTCGAACGAGGGGCCCCAGATCATGCCCTGCACGTTCGCTCGCTCAGCGACCACCTCGATGTCCTGGAACATGGTGACGAACGGTCCGCGCTCGAGCACCGCGCGCTGCAGCTCACGGTACATCTCGGCCCGTTTGTCCTTGTCCCGCTCGAGCACGGCCGCCGCGGTCTGAGCGGTCAGATCCGGGATGTCCCAGGAGTTCCGCCAGGCGAGCTTGCCGGTCAGCTTGGCCTCGTCGCGGTTATCCGGATTGCTGGTAAAGGTCGAGGCGTTGGTGTTCGGGTCCTGATAGTCCGGGCCCCAGCGCCCGATATAGATGTCGTGGGTGCGGGCGCGGTACTTGGTCAGCGTCTGCTTGTTGTCGCCCGGCAGGATCTCGAGCTGGATGCCGGCCTGCGCCCAGGTCGCCTGGATGATCTGCGCCATGTCGATGGTCGGCGAGGAGTTGGTGGTGTCCATGGTGACCTTGAAGCCGTTCTCGAGCCCGGCCTGCTTGAGCAGCTCCTTGGCCTTCTCGACATCGAGCTTATAGGGGTTCTCGTCGAGGGCGCCGAGGAAGCCGGACGGCAGGAACGTCTGATGCACGACCGCCGAACCCTTCATGATGGTGTCGGCGATCTCCTGGTAAGGGATCAGATATTTGAGCGCCTTGATCACCTCGGGCTTGGACAGATACTGATTCTTCTGATTGAGGCCGAGATAGTAGATCGCCCCCTTGGGCACCTCCCTGACCACGACGTCGGGGTTGTCCTTGAGCGCTGCCATCTGATCGGCCTCGAGGTTGCGCGCGATGTCGATGTCGCCCTTCTGCAGGAGCAGCCTCTGGGTCGCGGGCTCCGGGATGTGGCGGGTGATTACCCGGTCGAAGCCGACCTCGCCGGCCCAGTAGTTCGGATTCTTCTCGATGGTCAGGCTCTCGTTCGGCTTCCAGGCGACGAGCGTGAACGGGCCCGAGCCGGCCGATGCGGTCTTGAGCCACTCATGGCCCATGTCGCCATCCTTCTCGTGCGCCATGACCAGCTTTTTGTCGACCACCGAGCCGACGGTCGCGGTCAGGCAGTAGAGGAAAAAGGTCGGCGCGTAGGGCTGGTCGAGCTCGACCGTGAAGTGCTTGTCGTCGACCGTCTTGATCTTGTCGTCGACATTGTCGGCGGTGAAGCCGAACTGGCTGAGGATGAAGGTCGGCGTCTGGTTGAGCTTGACCACCCGCCGCAGCGACCAGGCGGCGTCCTCGGCGGTCAGCGGATTGCCGGAGTGGAAGGTGATGCCGTCCCGCACCTTGAAGGTGTAGACCTTGCCGTCGTCCGAGATCGTCCAGCTCTCGGCGACGTTGCCGCGCAGGTCCTCGACGTTGTCGGGCGGGTAGGTCATCAGGCGATCGTAGACGTTGGCGGCGTATTCGGCCCCGATGAACTCGAACACCTGTCTCTTATACACATCT
>JBKPDM010000079.1:0-5803 GCA_046727895.1 Pseudomonadota bacterium
AGGTACACATGCTTGATCATTGGAGAGATTCCGAACAACGTTGCCGTCACGGTCACGCAGCCAGGAGCCGTCAGGCCGACCCGGGAATCCTTGACGTCGGTCTTCGAGCGCCACTGAGTTCTTTGGGCACGTACGCTTCACAAGGATACCGCAAGCCCTGGCAGGTTTCAAGCCGGTGTCCGGGATCAGGACATGTGAGACGATGGCGGCCTGGTGGCAAGGTAGTGCGCGGGCGTGATCCCCACAGGGTCGGCCCGTCCTGCCAACGACAAAGCCTTATCTGCCCGCTCGCAAGCGTAGGGAACTCGTCGGCGAACACGAGTGGATGCTCGCAATTGTCGTGGGAGGCGTCTTGGGGCATGCTCATCGGACCTCGACCGTCAAGATTCAGGATGGAGTGGGCCACGGAAGGCTGGTCTTCCCGGACAAGCCGCGGTTCCCGGATCGACCGGTCCGATTCAAGGCGATGGGCACCCGGAATGCAAGGCTAAGGATCGGCGAGATGGCTGGGCGAGCCCGCGCGCGGACCGGCCGGAGCCGACCGAACCCGCGCCCGATCTGCTCCAAGGTACTAGGCGACTCGCTCCGCCACCGGCACGGTCTCCAGGTGGCGCGTGCCGGGTATCGGCAGCCGATGCGGCATCGCCGGGGTCGGCCAGCCGGTGCGATCCTCGTGGATCCAAGTCTGCAACCGGTCCGGTGCGTCGGTCGAGGTCACCACGCGCACCATGAAGGCCGTCCGCAGGCGGTCGTAGTAGTCCAGCCCCGGGGCGCGGACATGGTAATGCTCGCTGGCCACCGGCTGCGGATACTCGATGGTCCGCGCGGCCACGATCGGCACCGGCAGGAACGCGACGCCGCCTGGCCGGAGCACGCGGGCGATCTCGGCGATCGCCCGCTGGTCGTCCCGGACGTGCTCCAGGACATGGCAGGCAATCAGGGTCCCGAAGCTCGCGGTTGGGAACGGCAGAGCCGTCAGGTCGCAGCCAGGATGATCGACCGGAAACGGACTGCGGATGTCTGCGGTCTGGTACTCTTGGCAGCGGGCCCGAAGATGCGCCTCGATGGCGCGCTCCGGGGCGAAGTGCAGGACCGGCTCCGACAGGCTCATGGTGCCGATCACATGCCACAGCAGTCGGTGCCGCTCAAGCGAGCCGCAACGCCAGCAGCGCGCCCAGCGGCGACCCCGGTCGGGCAGGAAGCGCCCGTCGTGGCCGCATAGCGGGCAGTGCCAGACCGGACCCGACAGCACCGCACGGGGCTCCAGGACGACCCGTCCGAGCGCGATTGCTGTGGGCGGGACAGCTTGCAGGGCCAGCTGCTTTACCTGAGGCCAGTCCATGACAGCGTCTCCTCCTTTTGACGGGCTGGGGTTGGGGGCGATCATGTCGGCTTGCCGCCGATGCCCCCGCGACTCGCTCACGCGCTGGGTACGTCGCGCTCCTGCGAGCCGGTAAGAACGCGCCGTGCGATCCGCTTCAAGCCGTCCGGCAGCAGCCAGTTGAAGTTGCGGCCCAGGGGGTACACGCGAGTCCAGAATGGCAAGCCGAGGGCGTCGACGGCGAGCGCCTGGCAGCGGGCCAGCTCGCGCTGGCTGGTCCGGTAGACGAAGTTGCTGTGAAAATAGCTTTCCGGATAGACGAAGTGATCGCCGAGCACCACCGGCAGGCTCGCAAACCGCCAGCCGAGCGCGCCGATAGCGATCCACAGCCGGAAATCGATCAGCTTGTCGATCTGCGGGTAGCCGCCGGCCTCGCGCCAGGCCGCCTTGCGAAACATCGTGACGGTGTGCGCAAAGGGAACCCGGCTCGCCATCGCTCGGGCAATCTGATCGTGGGACTCGGGCGGCATGCGCACGAAGCGCTCGCCGCGGCGCGTGTCGGTCACCAGATAGTACCCGCCCAGCACGCCGACCTCGGGATGGGCATCGAGAAACTCCAATTGCAGCCGCAGCCGGTCCGGGCGGCTCGCATCATCGAAATCCTGATTGGCGATGTATTCGCCGCATGCCTGCTCGGTCGCGAGGTTTAGCGCGGTCGCGCGACCGACTCGGCCCGCGCGATGCACCCGGACCCGCGCGTCCCGAACCTGGAGTTCGGCGAGCAGGTCGGCCGTCCGGTCGGTCGAGCCATCGTCGACGATCACCCACTCGAAGTCGCGAAGCGTCTGCTGCAGGATGCTCGGTACCGACCGGTCGAAATAGGGTTCACCGTTGTAGACGGTGGAGATGATGCTCACCTTAGGCATCGAGCGGGCCCGTCTTACCAGCCATCGCCCGGAGATATCCAGCCGCGATCAGTTCAGGCGAGAACGGTGCGGCCGGGCCCAAGCTGACGATGACGCGCCCGACCCCGCCGGCCGCCAGATCACGAATGAAGAGCGCGATGCGTCCACCAAGTCCCGTCGACTATCCATCGCCCGCTGTCTCTCTTAGTTAGCCTGCTGGCATTGTCAAGCGCCGGCCTCAGCGCCTTCTCTCTGGGGTCGCGCCCGCGGCCGACCGATGCCACCGCACATCGCCCCTGGCAACGCCACCCCGGCGCAGGACCAGGACGGCTTGGCCCGCGCCACGACCAGGCTCGGCCTCGCCAGGTCACGAACATGCGCCGCCTCGTCTGGCTCGAAACCCAACGGGAACCGGCCTGGCAGCAACCGAAAGGCCTACGGGACTATAGCAAATAGCGCAAGATCGACCGATACCCTTTGCGCCGACACACCACCACCGTCCACGATACGCTTCGTAATTCGGTCCAACTCGCTCAAAATTGAATCTCCCGGCGGCAATGTCAGCCGTGAGGCGATCGACACGACAGGGCAACACCGCGCGAGAGAGACGTCGAACCCGATAGCGGACGGCGGCTGGACACCAATTGCAGCACCTGTTAGGTCGAGGATAGTTCGCCAACGATGGTGCACTCTCGGCTAGAGGATTGGCGCCCGGACCGTGGTTGCTCAGAACCTATCATCGGCGGCTGCCGTGCAGTCGGGTACCCCCTCGCGACAGCGCCGTTCTGAGCGCGCCACCTCTCGCAGAGAGTTTCTGTTTCGATCCGCGTGCCAATGTCTCCTCCTGTCTGCCTGTGCGGCGGCAGCACCTGATGGGCGGCGGGCAGAACCCCCGGTGCATGCTGACCCCCCGATCGTCTCGGTTGTGGACGGTATGCGGCGAATTGGCCCGGACCAACGGGTCAGCGAGCAGGAGGAAATCCAGCTGTTTGCGGCGCGCGGCGAATATGAGCCATTCCAGATCATCGTGACAGCACCCTCGGGCGGTCTCACCAATGTCGACGTCATCCCGGGCGATCTGGTCTCGGCCACCGGCGCGACGATCGATGCCAGCCATCTGACCCTCTATCGCGAGCACTACGTTTATCTCGCCAAGGGCAGCAGCGACTCGCGCAGCAGGGAGAAGCTGCCGCCCGGGGCGCGCGAGGTCAACCACCCGCTGGGTGCCGGCTGGTACACCGAACCCTTGATCCCGTTCGTTGACCCGGAGACCGGCGAGGATCTGAACGGCGCTCTGGACGCGGTTCCTTTCGACCTGCCGGCAGGCAAGAATCAGCCGATCTGGATCGACGTGTTCGTCCCGAGGGACACGCCGCGCGGTGATTATACGGGCAGGTTCACCGTGCGCAGTGCACAGGGCGAGGGCCAAGTGCAGCTCCGGCTCCGGGTCTGGGGATTCGAGCTGCCCCTGCGACCCTCACTGAAGAGCGACTTCCGGCTCCGGTACGTCCGGGACAAGCAGTCGGAGATCGAGCTTCTCAAGCACAAGCTGGCGCCAAGCCAGATTGGCGACATCGCGTGGCAGGACGAATTTGTTGACGTCTATGGTCTCTCGAGCAGCAACATCGGTTTCTGGAGCGGATTGGATCTGTCGCAGTGCAGGAAATCCGAGCCCCGCATGAAAGATCCACCTGATCCGGAAACTGTCAGAGAAGCCGTGTCAGGGTATCGGCCGGAAGTCGCGACGCACGCCCGCTTCGCCGACGAGATCGGTCGGTGCCGCAAGCATCCCGACGTCGTCGCGAAGGTGCGAGACTACGCCCGCGCCCTGCAGGAAGGCGGCACTACCCCATCTCTTACTGTACCTCCCGTGCCCGAGTTTCAAATCAGCGGCCCGTTCATCTGGCTCATCGCGCCGAAGGATTTTCCCCAGTTTTCTGATATGGTCGAAAAGGCGAAACAGCTTGGCCAGGAAATCTGGTCCTATAATACGCTCTACCACGACAATTACACACCAAAATGGTTGTTAGACTACGATCCGATGAACTTTCGTATCCAACCGGGCTTCATCAGCCAGAGCATGGGTCTGACGGGGCTGGCGTATTGGAGGGTCGACGGCTGGGTCCGGGGGCATGAATGGGATGATCTGACCCGGGGCGCGCAGCCGGGAGATGGCACGCTGGTCTATCCCGGCGCGCAGGTCGGCACGGCGGGCGTTCAGCCGGGCATGCGCTTGAAGTGGCTGCGCGAGGGGGTCGAGGACTACGAATACGTCGAGCTTCTCAAACAGGCGGGAGAAGCGGACTTCGCGCTGCAGATCGCGCGATCGGTCGGCGCAAACTTTCGGAACTGGAGTCACGATCCCGACGAACTCTACGCCGCTCGGCGGCGTCTGGGCGAGCGACTCGATGAATTGTCCCAAGGCCAGTCAAACTAGAAACCAGCTGGATCGATTGCCACACTGGCGCGGATCAAGCTGGCAGACCGGATGGGAATGGCTGCGGCCGGCGTAGCCCGGGGTCGCGCTGGCGGCAAGGAATCAGCTGGGCGGCCTTTCAAGGAGAGGATCATCGGGGCACGCGGCAATCGGCGAACAGCGTCAGCGCCTCGTCGAGATCCGTGTCAAGGTAGAAGTATTCGGCGCTGGAGTAGTCTTTGGCGTCGCCTTCCGAAAAAGGGCCATGCACCGGTCGCCGGTAGAGCAACCAGGCGCGCATGGCGCGGATGCGTTGCCACCAAGCCGGCGGCACGAGACTTTGCAGCGTGCTTCTGAGGCGGGGGCGCAGACGCGAACTGGCCTGAGCGCGGGCGGCTTCGCAACGCCGTCGCTCCAGTCGGTACATGCGCTCGCTCGCGAACTGACCCCGGAGCCGGACCCGAGTGAAGTAACTTGCCAGCAGGCAACGCAATTCGTCGTGGGCGAATTCCTGGACGTGGAAACGGTTCCAGGGCTTCATCCCAGGCTTCAGGCGGAGCCTCTTGTTCGGGGTCGTGAACAGCGCGCGTCCTCCCGGTTTGAGCACGCGCGCAATCTCGCTCAGATAAGTATCTACGTCATCGACATGCTCGATGACCTGGAAGCTGACGACGGCGTCGAAGGCGGCGTCGGCGAAAGGCAGTCGTCCACCATCGACCTGGCGAAAGACGATGCCGAGGTCCCCGAAGCGACCCACTGCGTCGTCGATCGCCGCAGATGACACGTCGACCGCATGAACCTCGCGGCAGGTACGGGCGAGGATTGAGGCGCCGTAGCCGTTGTTGCACCCGAGGTCGAGGACCGTCTGCCCCTGCAGCAGGCGCGCCGCCTCCTCATAATCGCGCTTGTGCATCAGAAAGATCCCGAAGTCGACCAGACTCTCGAACCGGTCCGGCGCGACCAGAGGATGCTCCGCGGACTGCAGGGCGAGATTGGCACGCATCAAGACCCCCTCCTACGCCGCACCGGCAGTGTCAGAGTTCGAAGATCGAATCCGGAGGCGACAGATCGTGCTCGCGCGAGGCCGCGAGCATGCGCCGCGTGTAGCGCTTCAGGCCGTGCGGCAGGTAGCCGTAGGCATAGCGACCAAGCGGCCAGATG
>JBKPDM010000080.1:0-26178 GCA_046727895.1 Pseudomonadota bacterium
CGCACGAACGGTGCGAAGGCGCCGTTACGAGGTGACGAGAGGGTCTTAGGCGTGCAAAACCTGTGCACCGATAAGTTAAACGATACTTAAACTTCTGAACTGACGAGACTTTTTCTAGCAACCATCTACGTTGACATCGTAGGGGTCACGGGTTCAATCCCTGTCACGCCCACCATTCGAACCCCAGAAAATCAAGATTGATCCTATCGCCTTCAAGCAGAAGATGCGTCAGGAGTGGAGCGATGCCGCGTCAAGCAGGACAAGCAGCACTGTATCGCAGGCCGCGCCTTGCTTGATCCGGCCGAGACGCTGGCCCGGCTTTGCGTCCTTGCCGTAGGCGCGGCCCTTGATCTGAATGCGTTGCGGCCCTTTCGGCGTTTGGCGGATGGCATCTTAGACGAGCTACGCAGCACCCTCGTGGAGAGGCGGCGGATCCGGAGGCGTTACCACTATACCGACGCAGGTGCACGAGCTTTGTCAGGACCTCGAAAGGGTCGCCGACATGATCGCCGAATCGCCTGCCGTTCGGGTTGTCGAACGAGATCCCAACGACGACATGGTCATCGCGTGCGCCGTGGAGGGCCGCGTGGACTACGTCGTCACGCGAGATAAGGACCTGCTGTCGCTCGGCGCCTATCGGGCGTCCGGATGGTCACGCCGCGCCAGCTGCTCGATCTGCTGGCGGGATCGAGCGCCCGATAGCGCGCTCCGGTTCCTCGCCCGGTCCTTGCCGTTTGGGCCCCGGTGGGGCCGAGCCGATTGAATTCGGCCGAGCGTCGGGCTAAGCCGGTTCGTGTTGCGCTGCGTCATGGGCGCGCCTGAGGGAGCGGAGTCGCGGTCCTTGGCGAAGTTTGACCTGTTCGTGATCGGCGGCGGCTCGGGCGGCGTCGCCTGCGCGCGCCGGGCCGGCGCCTACGGCGCCCGCGTGGCGCTCTGCGAGGACAACCGGGTCGGCGGCACCTGCGTGATCCGCGGCTGCATCCCCAAGAAGCTGATGCGCTACGGGGCACAGTTCGCCGAGCATTTCGCAGCGGCCAAAGGCTACGGCTGGCGCCCGGGCACGCCACCGCTCGACTGGGCGGCCCTGGTCGACGCCCGCGATCGCGAGATCGATCGCCTGAACGGCGTCTACATCAGCATGCTGCGCAGCGCCGGGGTCGAGCTGATCCGGGGCCGCGGCCGGGTGCTTGATGCCCATCGGGTCGAGGTGAACGGCGAGGTCCACCGCGCCGAGAGGATTCTGATCGCGGTCGGCGCGCGGCCGAGCCTGCCCGAGCTGCCGGGCATCGAGCATGCGATCACCTCCGACGAGGTGCTCGAAAACCTCCGGGACAAGCCCGAACGCCTGGCGGTGATCGGCGCCGGCTACATCGGGCTCGAGCTCGCGAGCATCCTGCATGACCTGGGGGTCGAAACCAGCCTGATCTTCCGCCGCGAGCTGCCGCTGCGGGGCTTTGATCTGGATGTCCAGAAAGCGCTCGCCGAGCAGCTCCAGGCACGCCGCGTCGGGCTTCGGCCGGCGACCACGGTCAGCGCCATCGAGCGAACCACAAGCGGCGTGCGCCTGCAGACATCGGCGGGTCGCCTGGACTTCGACGCGGTGCTCTACGCGACAGGGCGTGATCCGCTGCCCAACACCCGCGGTTTTGGCCTCGAGGAGCTGGGCGTGGCGATGGACGTGAGCGGCGCGATTCGGGTCGACCGCGGGTACCGGAGCAGCGTGCCTGGCGTCTACGCGGTCGGCGACTGCAGCGACCACGCCGGCAGCGGTCTCGACTCCGGCAGCTTCGATCTGACCCCGGTCGCGATCGCCGAGGGCCGGGCGATCGCTGAGGCCCTGTTCAACGCCAGCCCGCACGAGGTTCGCTACGACACCATCCCGACCGCCGTGTTCAGCCTGCCGGAGGCCGCCGCGGTCGGGCTGACCGAGGAGCTGGCGCGCCAGCGGGGCTACGACGTCCAGACCTTCAAGACCAGCTTCCGGCCGCTGCTGCACACTTTGACGGCCGAGCCGGTTCGGACCATGATGAAACTGGTGGTCGACCGCGCGAGCGATCGCGTGCTCGGCTGTCACATGGTCGGTGACGACGCCGCGGAGATCATCCAGGGGCTGGCGGTCGCGCTGACGGCCGGCGTGACCAAAGCCGAGTTCGACGCGACCGTCGGCCTGCATCCGACGGCGGCGGAAGAATTCGTGACCATGTACCAGGCAACGGCGTAAGCCGCGCTGAACGACAGGGGGACGCCGTCATGGCGCACAATTGGACACCCGGGAGCTGGCGGTCGAAGCCGGCAAAGCAGATGCCGGAATACCCGGATGCCGAGGCGCTGGCCAAGGTCGAGGCGCAGCTCTCGCGCTATCCGCCGCTGGTGTTCGCGGGCGAGGCGCGCAACCTGAAGCAGATGCTGGCCGAGGTGTGCGCCGGCCGGGCGTTTCTGCTTCAGGGCGGCGACTGCGCCGAATCCTTCGCCGAGTTCCATCCCGACAACATCCGCGACACGCTGCGCGTCTTCCTGCAGATGGCCGTCGTGCTGACCTTCGGCGCCGCCATGCCGGTGGTCAAGGTCGGGCGCATGGCCGGTCAGTTCGCCAAGCCGCGCTCGGCGCCGAGCGAGCGGCAGGGCGACCTCGAGCTGCCGAGTTACCGGGGCGACATCGTCAACGGGCTCGAGTTCGACCCGGCCGCGCGCATCCCGGACCCGGCGCGCCAGATCCAGGCCTACGCCCAGGCCGCCGCGACCCTCAATCTGCTGCGCGCCTTCACCGACGGCGGTTACGCGGCGCTCACCCGGGTGCACAGCTGGATGCTCGGCTTCGTCGACCGCTCGCCCCAGGGTGAGCGATACCGTGACCTGGCCGACCGGATCACCGAGGCGCTTGCCTTCATGGAGGCCTGCGGCGTCACCGATGCGACCACGCCCGAGATCAAGCGGACCACCCTCTATACCTGCCACGAGGCGCTGCTGCTCGGTTTCGAGCAGGCGATGACCCGGGTCGATTCGACCTCGGGCCTCTCGTACGACACCTCGGCGCATCTGGTCTGGGTCGGCGAGCGCACGCGTGATCCCGCGGGCGCCCATGTCGAGTTCTGCCGCGGCCTCGCCAATCCGATCGGCTTCAAGGCCGGGCCGGGCATGACCGCCGACCAGCTCCTGACCCTTTGCGACATTCTCGACCCGGCAAACGAGGCCGGGCGCCTCACCGTGATCTGCCGCATGGGGCACGAGCAGGTCGAGCGCCGTCTGCCGCCTCTGATCCGGGCGGTGCAGCGGGAGGGCCGCCGGGTGGTCTGGACCTGCGATCCGATGCACGGCAACACGATCAAGTCGAGCAGCGGCTACAAGACCCGCCCGTTCGATCGGATCCTCGCCGAGGTGCGCAACTTCTTCGCCGTGCACAAGGCCGAGGGCACGCATGCGGGCGGGGTGCACGTCGAGATGACCGGCCAGGAGGTGACCGAGTGCACCGGCGGCGCTCAGGCGATCACCGAGGAGGGGCTGAGCGATCGCTATCACACCCACTGCGATCCGCGGCTCAACGCTTCGCAGAGCCTGGAGCTCGCATTCCTGATCGCCGCGGCGCTCAAGGAGGAGCGTCAGGCGCTGCGGGTCGCGGCGCAGTAGCCTCGGGCCGTCATCGCCGGGAAACCTGCCCGCGATCGCCATGGTGACGACGGACGCGCATCGGCTCACGCCGTCCGGCAAGCTCCGGGCGCGTGGCCTCGGGGTGCCGTTCGAGGGCGATCCCGGCCCGTACAACGCGATCACCGACGTGGCCGACGTCGCGGTTGGCTACGCGACGCTGATCGAGGGCGAGGGGCCGCTCATCGTCGGCCGGGGGCCGGTGCGCACCGGGGTCACCGCGATCCTGCCGCGCCGCCGGGATCAGCTTGATCTGCCGGTGTTCGCCGGCTGCTTCAGCCTGAACGGCAACGGCGAGCTGACCGGCACGCACTGGATCGACGAATGCGGCCAGTTCAGCTGGCCGATCACGATCACCAACACCCATGCCTGCGGGCTCGCGCGCGACGCGACGCTGCAATGGGCCGTCGCGCGTCTGCCGGGCCGCCTCGATGACGACTTCGGCCTGCCCGTGGCGGGCGAGACCTACGACGGCTGGCTGAACGACATCAACGGCTTCCACATCCGGGAGCGGCACGTCTTTGACGCCCTGGACGCGGTCACCGGCGGGCCGATCGAGGAGGGCAGCGTCGGCGGCGGCACCGGCATGATCTGCTACCAGTTCAAGGGCGGCTCGGGCACCGCCTCGCGCCGGGTCGAGCTCGACGGGCAGGACTACGTCATCGGTGCGTTCGTCCAGGCGAATTTCGGCCGGCGGCGCGAGCTGATCATCGCCGGTCGGCCGGTCGGTCGGCTGCTCGACGCTCCCCTTCCGGCGAGGCGGCAGGACGGGTCGATCATCGCCGTGATCGCAACCGACGCCCCGCTTCTGCCGCATCAGCTGAAGCGCCTCGCGCGCCGGGTGGGCCTCGGCGTCGGCCGCTCGGGCACCTTCAGCCATCACGGCTCCGGCGACATCTTCCTCGCGTTCTCGACCGCGAACGCCGACGCCCTCGCGGCCCAAAGCGGCCTCGCTGGACTGTCGTTCATCCCCGATCGCGGCCTCGATCCGTTGTTTGAAGCGGTGGTCCAGGCGATCGACGAGGCGATCGTCAACAGTCTGATCGCGAACGAAGACATGATCGGCCGCGACGGTCACTTCGTCCCGGCGCTGCCGCGTGAGCCGTTGATGGCGATCCTGCGGGACGGGGCGGGCGGAGCCGGCGGGACGCCAGCTTAAGCACCGGAGGCCCGGATGACAGGTCAGTGCGGCACGTGGCTGCGAGGTCTGACGCCCGGCTTGCCTTGGTGCGTCCGGGTCCCTAAGTCGGGACGATCTGCGATGCGGAGGGAGTCGCCGCGATGAGTCCGAGCGCGCGTGAGCTGGCAGCCCTCACCGACCAGTATTTTCTGAAGACGCGCGAGGTGGTGCGCCGGTTCGGCGACGCGGACGCCACCTACGCCGTCTTCATGCGCCGCCCGGTGGTGTTCACGCCCAGGCTCGCGGTCGACTGGCTGCACGAAATGGCTGCGGCGCGCGGGACCCGCTTCGAGGTCGAGCAGCGCTACGCCGAAGGCGACTGGGTCGGCGCCGGCGAGCCTTTGATGTACATCTCGGGCTCGCTCCAGCATCTGGTCGACCTCGAGACCGTCTTCCTCCAGAAGCTCGGGCCGCCCTGCGTGGCGGCGTTCAACGCTTTCCTGATGTGCACCGATCTGCCCTACGTGGCGTTCATCGCCATGGATGCGCGCCACTGCGCGGGCGCCGAGATGGCCGAGATGATGGCCTATGCGGCGAGCGTCGGCTCGACCAAGGCGCGGCGCGAGGCCAATGCCAAGGGCTTCGTCGGCAACGCCAACGACGCGACCGCGCACTACTTCGGTCAGAGCCGCGGCCTCGGCACGATGCCGCACGCCCTGATCGGCTATGCCGGCTCGACGCTCCGCGCCGCCCAGATGTTCCACGAGACCTTTCCGAAGGACAATCTCTACGTCCTGGTCGACTACTTCGGGCGCGAGGTGAGCGACACGCTCGAAGTCTGCCGCGCATTCCCGGACCTCGCCGCCGAGGGCCGGCTCGGCGTCCGCGTCGACACTCACGGCGGGCGCTTCGTCGAGGGCCTGGATACCGCCCAATCCTACGCCGTGCTCGACCGGAACTGCCCCGATGCCGTCCGGACCTACCGCACCGAGACCGAGCTGCGCTGGCTGGTCGGCACCGGCGTGACCGCGGCGGCGGTCTTCCACATGCGTGAGCACCTCGATGAGGCCGGCTTCGACAAGGTCAAGATCATCGCGAGCTCCGGCTTCAGCCCGAAGAAGTGCAAGCTGATGGCGAGCGTGCGCGCGCCGATCGACATCATCGGCACCGGCTCCTATCTGCCCGAGCTGTGGAGCGAGACCTACGCCACCGCGGACGTGATCGCCTACAACGGCGAGCCGCGGGTCAAGGTCGGCCGCGAGTTCCTGTTCCCCGAGCGCCCCAAGGCGGCGGAGTAGGTCGCCCCGCCCGCAGCCCGGAACCGCAGAGCGGCCGCGTCAGCTCCTCGATCGCTGTTGCGTCATTTTGACGCCGCCCTGGCCGTCGCCTAGGATGTCGCACGCGTCTTTCGCACCCATGCCGAAACGCACCCATGCCGAAACGACGGGGCTGCGCGCGCCGCCCTGGTGCGTCGACGGGGAGAACGATCGTGGGCCTCTTCTTGCAGATCGTGGTCTTCTTGATCGTGGCCGCAGTGGCTTTCGTGTTCGGCTGGCTGGTCCGCAGTGCCAGGGCCCGGAACGAGATCGAGCAGCTGGAGGACAACTGGCAGGCGCGCCTGCGCACCGCGGAAACTGCGCGGGCCCGCTTGCGGGCAGAGCTCGGCCCCACCAAAGCCCAAAGCGACGGCCGGAGCAGCGTCTCGGCCGGCGATCCAAGGCTCGAGGAGCGCGCCGCACAGCTGCAGCGGGAGCTTGATGCCGCGCGCAGGACCAGCGCCGAGCAGCGGGGCGAGATCGAGCGCCTCCAGGGCCGGCTCTCGGCACCGCAGGCTGCGGCCGTCGGCGTGCGAGGAGCGGCCCGGCACCTCGCGCCCGCGGCGACCCCTGTGGCGGCGCACTCGCGCGCCAGCGAGGCGACGCCGCCCGCAGCCCTCGCTGCGCCCGAGGGCCAGCCCGACGATCTCAAGAAGATCAGCGGCATCGGCCCCGGCATCGAGAAGATGTTGCACGAGCTCGGCGTCTTCCACTATCGCCAGATCGCCGCGTTCACGCCGGAGAACGTCGCCTGGGTCAATCAGCGCCTGCGCTTCAAGGGCCGGATCGAGCGCGAGAACTGGATCGGCCAGGCCAGGACCCTGGTCGCGGGCGAGCGGACCAGCTGACGGTCCGGCGTCGCTCCGGCGCAGATAACGCTGGATCGAGAGAGCCCCGCGGCGCTATAGATTTCCTGCTTGATCGTCCTTTGCGGGAGGCGACCCCGTGCGTGCACCCTGTGTAGCCAATCTCGATACCGCGCGAGAGCTGCTGGAGTTCGGCGTGGTCGACGAGGGCGCGCGGTCCCTGCTCGAGCTCCGTCGCTGCGCTCAGACGCCAGGCTGCGAGGACTGGCGGAACTGTAGCGCCACGCTGGAGGATACCTGGCGCGCCGCGGCCGAGGTCAAGCTGCCCGAAGCACGCGAACGGCCCGACGACGCCGACCAGGCCTGAGCCCGGGCGCGTTCAAATCAGGCGCGTGGGAGCCGCGTAGCCAGCTCTCCGGCGTCGGCTCGCTTCGCGCGCGGATTTCCGCTAGACCGGCGGCCCCGTCCCTGCCGCTGCCGGAGCGCCACCGATGCCAGAGCCCGAGACGTTCGACTACGTCATCGTCGGCGCGGGCTCGGCGGGCTGCGTGCTCGCCAGTCGCCTGACCGAAGAGCCCGACGTCCGGGCCCTCGTGCTCGAGGCGGGTCCCCCCGACCACGCCTGGGACTGGCGGCTGCACATGCCGGCGGCGCTCGCCTACCCGCTCAAGGGCCGCACTTACAACTGGCACTACATGAGCGAGCCCGAGCCGCACATGGACGGCCGGCGGATGTACTGCCCGCGCGGCCGCGTGCTCGGCGGCTCGTCCTCGATCAACGGCATGGCCTATGTCCGCGGCCACGCGCGCGACTACGACCGCTGGGCGCAGGCGGGGCTCAGGGGCTGGGACTACGCTCACCTGCTGCCCTATTTCAAGCGCGCCGAGAGCCGCGAGGCGGGCGGCGATCTCTACCGCGGCAGCACGGGGCCGCTGCAGGTCGCAACCGGTGCCTGTGACAACCTGCTCCATCAGGCCTTCATCGAGGCGGGCCAGCAGGCCGGCTACCCGTTCACGGCCGACATGAACGGCTTTCAGCAGGAAGGCTTCGGGGCCATGGATCGGACCACGCACCGCGGCCGGCGCTGGAGCACAGCGCGCGCCTATCTGCGGCCGGCGATGCGGCGGCCCAACCTGACCGTGCGCACCCGGGCGCTGACTACGCGCATCCGTATCGAGGGGGCGCGCGCGGTCGGGGTCGAGTACGCGGCGGGCGGTCCGGTTCAGGAGGTCCGGGCCGAGCGGGAGGTGATCTTGGCGGGCGGTGCCATCAACTCGCCCCAGCTGCTCCTCTTGTCCGGGATCGGCGCGGCCGATCAGCTGGCCGGGCTCGGCATCCCGGTGGTCGCGGACCTGCCGGGCGTCGGCCAGAACCTCCAGGACCACCTCGAAATCTACGTCCAGCACGCGTGCCTGCAGCCGATTTCGCTCTACGGTGCGCAACGGCCCTGGAACAAGCTCAGGATCGGCGCCAACTGGCTGTTCCTCGGGCGCGGCATCGGCGCCTCCAACCAGTTCGAGGCGGGCGCCTTCATCCGCTCGACCGCGGGCGTCGAGCACCCCGATCTGCAGTACCATTTCCTGCCGATCGCGATCAATTACGACGGCAGCAATCCGCATCTCGGCCACGGCTTCCAGGCCCATGTCGGGCCTATGCGGCCGACCTCGGCCGGGCGGGTGCGGCTGCGCTCGGCCGACCCGCGCGAGGCGCCATCGATCCTCTTCAACTACATGGCAACCGAGGGCGATCGGCAGGAGATGCGCGCCGCCGTGCGCCTGACCCGCGAGATCTTCGCCCAGAAGGCCTTCGACCCTTACCGTGGCGCGGAGCTGACCCCCGGCGCCGATGTCCAGAGCGATGCCGAGATCGACGCCTTCGTGCGCGCGAAGGCCGAGAGCGCCTATCACCCGTCCTGCACCTGCAAGATGGGCCCGGAGAGCGATGCCGTGGCGGTGGTCGACGCCGAATGCCGGGTGTACGGCGTCGAGCGCCTGCGCGTGGTCGACGCCTCGATCATGCCGAGCATACCGTCCTGCAATCTCAACGCCCCAACCATCACGCTCGCCGAAAAAGCCGCGGACCTGCTCCGTGGCCGCGCGCCGCCCGATCCGCTGGATGTGCCCGTCCACATTGCGCCGAACTGGGAAACCAGTCAGCGATGAGCGGCTGCCGATTCGCGGAAGGGCTGGAATTTTGGCGGCCATGATCGTACATAAGTGTCCGACAACGTGACCGGCCGCGAGTTCATCAGGCGTGTGCGCAGGCTGGCGAGAAAACGAGGCCTGCGGGTAGTGCTCGACGTGTCTGCCGGCAAGGGCGACCACGCGACGCTTTATCTCGATGGCCGCAAGACGCTGATTCCGGGCATGACCGGAGATCTCCGTCCGGGAACGTTTCGAACGATGTGCCGTAACCTGGGAATCTTTCCTCGCGACCTATGAGCTTGGAGGTCACGATGACCGCATACCCGGCAGTGCTCGAGCCCGAGGCGGACGGCGGTTTTGTGGTCACATTTCGGGCTCTCCCGGAGGCGGTGACCCAGGGTGACGACCTCGAGAAAGCGCTCGAGGCTGCCATGTACGTCCTGGGTGTGGCGTTGGAGTTCCGGATCAAAGACGACGAGCCCTGGCCGGAGCCGTCGCCGGTCGCTGAGGGGGAGCGGCTGATCGAGCTGCCGGTGCTGATCGAGGCCAAGCTCGCCCTTATGCGGCGCATGCATGAGACTGAGACCAGCAAGGTCGAGCTCGCCC
Organism: Pseudomonadota bacterium; assembly: GCA_046727895.1. GTDB lineage: Bacteria > Pseudomonadota > Alphaproteobacteria > Geminicoccales > Geminicoccaceae > DATAOG01. The sequence goes on from JBKPDM010000080.1 coordinate 9,635, forward strand.
GCCTGCTCGGGGTCAGCGAGGGCGCGGTGCGTCGTCTATTGCGCTTCGATCATCGCTCACACATTGACCGGATCGAGGCGGCATTGCGGTGCCTCGGCGGCCGGCTCGAGCTGAAACTGCGCAGGGCCGCGTGAGCCTGCGGGCTTCGCGGTCTTCGGCCTCCATAGTTCCCAGGGCCGCTTTCGGCAGGCGGTCCGGAGCAGCGGCGCCAGGTCGCGACGATCACGCCGAGGGCGAGCACGGCCCAGTCGAGCGGCGGGTCCCACCATCGCTTCGAGGGCCACTGGCGCCATTCCCGATAGGCGAGCAGCGGCGTGATCGCCCAGCCGTACCACGGCACCCCGACCAGGTAGCGCGACAGCTCGATCGGGCCGGCCGTCAGCAGGAAATGCAAAGGCTGGTCGACCGCCTGTTTCCGCACCTCCCACAAGACCGCGCGTGTCGCCGGCGGCAAGGCGGTCTCGAGCCGGGCAGTCGGCGACCACCATTCATGCCCGGACGAATTCAGATCGTGGTCCAGGCGGGCACTCGCCGTTGCAACCCAGCTGGAAGCAAATTCACTTTGATGAAGCTGCTTTGTCAGCCCATGGAGAATATCAGGCACGGCCACACTAAGATAAACGAGAACCAGCGCCAGCCGAATGGCAATCGATCGAAGCCGGCGTGATCTTGTCGATTCCTGAGTAAGATTCTCGTGCACGAACATGCTCTTGGCTCTCCTTTGAGCCATCGCACCGTCGGATCACGAGAAGTATGCCTGCTCGCGGCAGGAGTATTCGTGGTTAAGATTCTATTGACATACGCCAGTGCTGTAGCGGGCGCGGCAAGCATCGCGCGGGAGTCCGCAGGTGAGCGCGGGATTAACCGACTTTCTCAACAAAGTCCTTACGCCGGTGTTTTACGCTCCGAGGTCGAGGAAACTCCCGAGAGCGCGCCAAAGCCGCCATGCTTCTTCGCTCCGCGACCGGCCCGACCGGTCCATCCCTCCTGGTGCGGTATGGCGCGGATCTGGCGCGCATCGTCGACCGTGGCCAGGCCGAGCTGGCGATCGCGCACGGCGTGAAGCTGCAGAAGGTCGACGCTCTGATGCGCAACATCGTGCAGCTGAGCTTCGACGGCATTCTCTCGGTGCGCGCCGACGGCCGGATCGACACGGCGAACGAGGCGGCGCTGCGCATGTTCTGCGGCCGGCCGGGCGAGCTGGTCGGCCGCCATCTGCTCGAGCTGTTCCCGGATCTGCAGCGCTACCGCCGGATCGGGCGGGTGCGGCCGGGCGCGAGCGGCGCTCGCCTCGAGGGCATGGCGCGGCGCCAAGACGGCACCGCCTTTCCGGTCGAGCTGTCGCTGCGCCCGACCACGGTCCACGAGGAGCGGCTGCTGATCGCCATCGTGCGCGACATCACCTTCGCCAAGGCGCAGGAGAGCAGGCTCCGGCATCAGGCGGTGCACGATGCGCTGACCGGCCTGCCCAACCGCGTCCTGCTCAAGGACCGTCTGACCCAGGCGCTGCGCGGCGCCGCACGCGAAGGCAAGCCGCTCGCCCTCCTGCTGCTCGATCTCGACCGCTTCAAGGAGATCAACGACACCCTCGGCCACCACGTCGGCGACCTTCTGCTGGAGCACTTCGCGCAGCGTCTCTATGGCTGCATTCGCGAGAGCGACACGATCGCCCGCCTCGGCGGCGACGAGTTCGCCATCCTGCTGCCGGCCGAGTCCGACGTCGAGCGCGCCTGGGCGCTCTCCGATCGCATCGTCAGGGCGGTCCAGCAGCCGTTCGAGGTCGCCCCGAGCCTGCGCCTCGAGGTCGGCGTCAGCATCGGCATCGCGATGTTCCCCGAGCACGCCGACGACCAGGCGCGGCTGCTGCAGTGCGCCGACGTCGCCATGTACGCGGCCAAGCAGAGCGCCGATGCGGTCCAGATCTACGATCGTAAGAAGGACCACAACACGATCCGCCACCTCACCCTCTCAGGGGCGCTCCGCCAGGCGATCGAAGGCGGCGAGCTCTCGTTCGACTTCCAGCCCAAGCTCGACCTGCTCGGCGGCACGATCCGGAGCGTCGAGGCCCTGGCCCGCTGGCGCCACCCGGCCCAGGGCGCCATTTTGCCCGACGAGTTCATCCCGCACGCCGAGCAGACCGGGCTGATCCAGCCCTTTACCCGCTGGAGCTTCGACGCCGCGCTGGCTCAGCTGGCCGCCTGGCAGAGCGCCGGGGTCGACATCAGCATCGCGGTCAATCTCTCGACCCGCAGCCTGCACGACGAGAAGCTGCCCGAGACCATGGCGATCTTGCTGCGCAAATGGCAGGTCGAGCCGGGCCGCCTGACCCTGGAGCTGACCGAAAGTGCCGTGATGCTCGACCCCGACGGCGCCCAGCGCAACCTCTATCGCCTGCACGATCTCGGCATCCGCCTGTCGATCGACGATTTCGGTACCGGCTACTCCTCGCTCTCGCATCTGCAGCGGCTGCCGCTGCACGAGCTCAAGATCGACAAGTCCTTCGTCGTTCACATGATCGACAACGACAACGACCTGGTGATCGTCCGCTCGACCATCGATCTCGCGCACAATCTCGGTCTCAGGGTGGTCGCCGAAGGCATCGAGAGCGAGCAGCAGCTGGCGACCCTGCGGGAACTCGGCTGCGATCTCGGCCAGGGTTTCTTCGTCGCCGAGCCGCTGCCGATCGAGCAGCTCACGCTCTGGTTCGATCAGGCGCCCTGGAAGCCGAGCCTGGCGAGCGCGGAGGTCGCGCGCGCCACCTCCGATCGAGGCCGGCCCGGTGAGGGCCGGGACCGCGGCAGGCTCGTGCTCGTCGAGTAGCGGGTCGGTCCTAGCGCTGCTGGCGGCGCCAGCGTTCGACCACCGCGGCCACGAAACTCTCGTCCGGGCAATCGCCCTGCCAGGACTTCGAGAACCGGGCGGTGCCGCTCTGCGGCTGCCGCTCCGGCGGCAGGTGGTCGACCTGGACGCGCAGCGGCAGTGCGACGCCCTCGCCCGCCACGATCGCCTCCGCATCGCCGAGCGAGGGCAGGAAATCCAACAGCCCGTTTGCCGTGTCGGTGGTGAGGCCGCGGACGATCTCCTGATCGCGCAGGCTGGTCATGCGGAAGGCGAAGGTGGTGTTGCACTGGGAGAGGATGCTCGGCGCCAGCTCCGAGGGCCGCTGGCTGACGATGCAGAGCGAGACGCCGTACTTGCGGCCTTCCTTGGCAATTCGGGCGAGCGCCTCCTTGGTCGGCTCGAAGCCGAGCGCCGGGTTGGCCGGCGCGTAGCGGTGCGCCTCCTCGCAGACCAGGAGAATCGGCTGCGCCCCCCGACTCCACAGGGCAAAGTCGAACGTCGTGCGGCAAACCACCGAGACGACCACGTTCAGCACCTCCGAGGGCACGCCGGACAGATCGATGATCGTGACCGGCTTGCCGTTGACCGGCATGCGGAACATGCGCGAGAGGATCCCGGCCATGTTGTCCTGGACGGAAATGCCGCCGAACATGAAGGCGAAGCGGGAATCGGCGCTCAGGACCTCGAGACGGGTCTTCAACCAACGATAGGGGGCCAGGCTCTGCGGCTTCTCGAGGCGTCCCATGGCCACGTCGAGCAGGCGGGTGACGTCGGTCAGGCGGTAGGGTACCGGCGTGTCGACCGTGATCTGCAGACCGCTCGGGCGTTCGCGCTGGAAGGACGCCTTGGCGATCGGGATCAGCTCGTTCAGGATCGCGATCACCGCCGCGCGATCGCGCGACTGCGGCTTGTTACCGACGATCACCGAGGCGATTTCGTCCGAGGTCAGCAGCCAGTAGGGCAGCTGCAGACTGTCGGGGCCGAGGATCTCGGCTTTGCCGGCGAATGCGCGCGGGTATTCGTTGTGCGGATCGAGCAGCAGCACATGCGCATGGGTGTGGTTCTCGAGGATGCGCTGCAGGATCAGGCTGAGCGCGCAGGACTTGCCGCAGCCCGTCGTGCCGAGGATCGCGAAGTGCTTGCCGAGCAGATCGTCGGGCGAGATCAGCACGGGCTGGGAGCGATTGAGATGGACCGTGCCGATGCGCACCGTGGAGCTGGCCGAAGGCGCGTAGACGCAGGCGAGATCGTCCTGATTGACCGGCAGCACCGGGGCGCCGAGTGGCGGAAACGCCGAGATCCCGCGCCGGAACCGCCCCGGCCGCAGCGCATCCGTGGGGCGGGTCTCGCCGATCAGCTCGAGCTCGGCGAGCCCGACCTCGCCATCGCCGGCGGTGCGCGCGGGCACCGGAATGCTGAGCCCGCTCACGATGCCGTAGATCGTGCTGTCGGGCATCCGCATCTTGACCAGACCGCCCTTGTGCAGCGGCGTGCCGTTAGCGCCGTCCTCGGCAGCGCCGCAGGGCTCGATCACCATCACGACCTGCGAGCCGGACACGCAGACGACCCGTCCGATCTGATGCTCCTGTTGTGGCGCCACTGCCGCTCTCCGGGACCATGACGGAGCGAAGCGCGATTGCCGGATTGAGCGCGGCGCGCGACACATCACGCCGGCAGCTGGTTCGCCCCCGGCGATTCATGCCGATTGGTCGTTAACGATCTGCTTAGCTGCGAGCCGTGGCTGGCTCACGACGACGTGAGCCCCCGCCGCGAGCGTCAAGGGGGGATGGCGCTCAGTGATCTGGCTCAACGCCCGGCTTTGGCGCGGCGCGGCGATGTTCGGCTGCCGGCGCCGCGCTCGCGCCCGGCCCGATGCTTGGCCGGGCCCTGGGTCGTGATCAGGTTGTTGGCGGTATTGACCAGAGCGATGTGCGAGAAGCCCTGGGGAAAATTGCCGAGTTGACGCCGGTCGCGCGGATCGTATTCCTCGGCCAGGAGGCCCAGATCGTTGCGCAGCGACAGCAGATGGTCGAACAGGCGCTCGGCTTCGGCCATACGTCCGGTTTCGGCATAGGCGTCGGCCAGCCAGAAGCTGCAGGCGAGAAAGGCGCCCTCGCCGTGCGGCATGCCATCGAGGTCGTCATCGGTCCGGTAGCGCAGGATCAGGTCATCGACCAGCAGCTCGCGCTCGATCGCGGCTATCGTGCCGCGGACCCGGGGATCGTCGGGCGGCAGGAACCCGACCTGCGGCATCAGCAGGAGCGCAGCATCGACCGTCTTGCCGCCATAGTACTGAACGAAGCTGTTCTTCTCGGCATTGAAACCGTTCTGGCAGACGTCGGCATGGATCCGCTCGCGCAACGCCCGCCAGCGCTCGACCGGACCGGTGAACCCATAGGACTCGACAGCCTTCACCGAGCGGTCCAGGGCGACCCAGGCCATGATCTTGGCGTGCGTGAAATGGCGCGGCGAACCGCGCATCTCCCAGATGCCGTGGCCAGGCTCGGTCCAGACCCGCTCGAGGCGGTCGAGCAGAATCTTCTGCATGCGCCAGGCCGCGTCGTCGCGCTCGAGATCGAAGCGCCGGGCGACATGCATCACGTCCATGAGCTCGCCATAGACGTCGAGCTGCAGCTGCTCGAAGGCGCTGTTGCCGATGCGTACCGGACGGCTGTTCTCATATCCGGGCAGCCAGGGCAGCTCCTGCTCCGTCGCCCGGCGCTCGCCGGCGACCCCGTAGAGGATCTGAAGCTCCTCGGGGTGGCCTGCGGTCGCCCGCAGCAGCCAGTCGCGCCAGGCCCGCGCTTCGTCGTGGTAACCCGACGTGAGCAACGCGTAGAGGGTCAGCGTCGCATCACGAATCCAGCAGAACCGATAGTCCCAGTTGCGAACCCCGCCTAGCTGCTCCGGCAGCGACGTCGTCGGCGCCGCGATGATGCCGCCGGTCGGCTGGTACGAGAGGCACTTTAGAGTGATCAGAGAGCGAATCACCGCCTCGCGCCAGCCCGCCTTCGAGTGGTCCTGGAAAATGCAACGGCCCGACCAGCCGCGCCACCAGCCCTCGGTCTCGGCCAGGTTCTGCGCGCAGTCGCGCATCAAGATGCCCGGCCGATGCGAGCGCCGATAGGCGAGCGCGAAGGGGACGCTCTCGTCCGCCTCGACCACGAACTCGCCCCGGGTGGTGAAGTCTTGCCCCTCGAGCGCGATCGGCGTCCGCAGCTCGACCGCGTCGGGGCCGGCGATCGCCCGAATGCCGAAGTCCTGCCGCCGCACCCACGGCACGATCTTGCCGTAGCCGAAGCGGACGATCAGTTCGGTTCGCATCTTGACCCGACCGCGCTCGCCCTGCACCAGGCGGACCAGCTCGACCCGCTCCTCGTCGTCCGTGAGCGGCATGAAGTCGATCAGCCTGACCACGCCGTCCGCGGTCTCGAACGTCGTCTCCAAAATCGCGGTGCCGGGGCGGTAGCGGCGCGTGGTTCGTTTGACCTCGCCGGCCGGCGCGATCAGCCAGCGGCCATGTTCCGGCGTGCCGAGCAGAGCGGCGAAGCAGGCATCGGAGTCGAAGCGCGGCAGGCACAGCCAGTCGATCGAACCGTCCCGACCGACCAGCGCCCCGGAGACCATGTTGCCAATAAAGCCGTAGCTCTCGATCGGCTGGCTCATGCTCTCCTCCGCGTGACTGCTGCGAGTCAGGGAGACGAAGAGGCCGATGGCGGCTGGGAGGGGGCCGGCTCGACGTCCGGAAGCTTGGGCAAGGCAAGAACACCCTCGCGCTCGAACGGGATCGATCGAGCCGCAAAGCCATCGAGCTCCGCGTCACCTGCAAGACGATAGCTCAACCGGTGGCCGGTGCCGAGTTCCATGACCCGCTCCAGCAGGTCGTTGGTCGGCACGGTGATGGTCACCGGGACGACCGTCTCGCCGAGCGCCGGCAGCTCGAAGCCGTCCGTGGTCCACCCCCGCGCGAACGGCTGGGCATTGACTTCGAGGGCAAACTTGAGCCGGTCGACTGCAAGGTCGAAGTCGTTCGGATTGCGCAGGCGCAGATCGACCCGCAGGTCCTGCTCGAACACGCCGGGCCGGCTGAGCGCGAGACCGGCGAGGCTGACCTCGGGCGGCTCGACCTTGGAGGTGAGCGGTCCGGCGCAGGCCCCCAGCAGCAGGCCGAGCAGCAGCCCCATTTGGCGAGCACGTCCGCACATCGAGCGTCTCCGTCTGAATTCGACGGGCGGACCTTATCCTCGATCGGTGAAGTTTTCACAATGCGCGGCGCGCCGCGCTTATCAATCCCAGCCGTGCGCCTCGAAGAAGCCGGCGCGGCCGAGAAGCTCGCGCGAGTAATCGCGACCGGCAGTGTAGAAATCCAGATCGAGGCCGTGGCGAACCGCCCGGATCACGTTGCCTGCGCCGCAGTTGTAGGCAGCCAGCGCCCCACGGAGCAGCGCCAGACCATGCAGCACGGTCCGGCGCCGCAGCAGCGTCCTCGTCTCGATCACGACCGCGCAGGCGTGACGGATGTTGGCATCGGGTCCCTGCCAGTCGCCGGTGCGGGCGAACTCGTGCGCGTCGTAGTCGAGCAGTATCAGGCCGCGGCCGAAGCCATGGCGGTCGGGCGGCAGCGGCTGCGGCCGGTGGGGGAGAGTGTAGGCGCGCGGCGCGAAATCGGCCGTGCCCGAAGGGCCGCGCGGCGTCAGCCCCAGGCCCCAGCGCGACTGGCGCGAGCCGAGGGCGACGATGATCGCGGGCGGGATGCCGAAATCGGCCGCCGCGGCGACGATCGAAGCGCCGTAGCGGGCCGCCGCCTCCAGATCCTCCAGGAGTTGCGGATGGTCGAGCGCGTAGCCGGTGTTGAAGTGGGCGGGCGCCCCCGGCGGCTCTGGTTCGAGCAGCGCTTGCCAGGTTGCCGGGCCGACCACTCCGTCCGCGCGCAGGCCGCGCGCGCGCTGAAAGCACCGCACCGTTGCCTCGGTGCCGCGGCCGAACAGACCATCGACCACCACGGCGCGGTCGTGGCGTCGCAAGACCGCCTGGAGTTCTCGCACCGTATCGCGCAACTCGGGCGAGGTGTGGGCGAAGCCGTCGTGCAGGCGAAGCAGTGGGTCCGGCATAGCACCTCCCACGTGTGCAGGTTTTTTTTCCTATATCAGTCTCCGCCATGACGGTCAAGTGAAACCAAAAGTTGCTGGCGGCGCTGCCGGCATCCTGGTGCGTCCTGGCGCCGCGGCTTGCTCTTTTGCGCGCCGCTGACGAAGATGCGCGCCCGGATTGCCGCGGCCGCCAAGCCGAAGGCGGGACGTGGGTCAGCCGTTGGAGCCTGGTGATGGGTCAGCCCCTCTGGCAGCCGTCCGCCGAGCGGATCGACCATGGCGGCTCCGATTCCGCGCTCACCGAGCTGCGCAGCTGACGGTCGACGCCACGCTGCATGCAACCGAGGCGGCTGTTCGCACGCATCATCTGGCTGGCGCTGCCGGTCACTCTGGCGCTGCTCGGTGCGTGGCTGCTCGGCCGTCTCGCGTGGCTGCCGGCGCTCCTCGCCTGGCTGGTCGGTCTGGCGCTGAGCGCCGGCCTCGCCTGGCTGCGCGAGCGGCGGCTCGAAGCGACCAGCCGCTACCTCGAGGCGCTGGCTGAGGGCCGCGAGCCCGAGCCCTTGCCGGATTTCGGCCGGCTCGGCGGCGACGAGCTGGCGACCGCCCTGCATCGCCTGGATCGTGCCCTCGCCGAGCAGCGGGCGCGCAAGGCCGAGACCGACCGGTTGCTCACGACCCTGCTCGATGCGATCCCGGATCCGCTGCTCGTGGTGATGCCCGGTCGTCAGGTGGAGAACGCCAATCGCGCCGCCGGCCGGCTGTTCGGCCACGAGCCGGCGGACAAGCCACTCGAGGCGAGCCTGCGCAATCCGGGTCTGCTCGCCGCGATCGATCAGGCGCTCGCCGGTCATGGCGAGGTCCAGCTCACGATCCGCCTGCCAGGCGACACGCCCCGCGCGTTCGGTGCGATCGTCGTGCCGGTCCGGGTGCGTGGCGGCCCGGCCGTCCTCGTTGGCCTGCGCGAGCTGACCGAGCAGCTGATGATCGAGCGGATGCGTTCGGACTTCGTCGCCAATGCCAGCCACGAGCTGAGAACCCCCCTTACCGCGCTGCGCGGTTTCATCGACACCCTGGCCGGGCCGGCGCGCGACGATCCCGAGGCGCGCGAGCGCTTCCTCAAGACCATGGCCGCCGAGGCCGAGCGCATGTCGCGGCTGGTCAATGATCTCCTCTCGCTCTCGCGGATCGAGCTGAGCGAGCACCAGCCGCCGCAGACCCGGATCGATCCCGCCGAGTGTCTCGATGCGGTGATCGCCACGCTCCAGGGCCTCGCCGAGCGGCGCGGCACCGCGATCGAGCTCCGGGTCGACGCGGGCCGTCCCAAGGTCGTCGCCGATCGCGACCAGCTCATGCAGCTGCTGACCAATCTGATCGACAACGCGATCAAGTACGGCGGCGACCACGGCCGGATCGAGATCAGCTGCGAGCAGCTGCCCGCGGCGCCGCCCGGCGCCGGGCCGCTGACCGGACGCGGGGCGCTGCGCATCAGCGTGCGCGACCACGGCCCGGGGATCGCGCGCGAGCACCTGCCGCGCCTGACCGAGCGCTTCTTTCGGGTCGATGCGACGCGTTCGCGTCAGCTTGGCGGCACCGGCCTCGGCCTCGCGATCGTCAAGCACATCCTGCGCCGCCATCGCGGCCACCTGGCGATCGAGAGCGAGCTGGGCGAGGGCACCACGGTCACCATTTTCCTGCCGGCCGACGCCGCCTCGCAGGTGGCCGGGGCGGTCGCCACGAGTGCCGCGCCCGAGCGGCCGAGCGCCCGCGCGTGACCCTCGCCGCGCACGCATCCGGAGGCAGATCTGAGATCCTTTGTCACAGAACTGTCACCGAGCCGTCATCAAATCCGCACGCACCTCATCCAACTGTCCGACCATCCTGAAATCAGCATGGAGGGCGAGCCGATGATGCGGATGACGCTGAGGGCCATCCGGAGCGATTGCCTGAACCAGAGCGGGAGCTTTGCCACCGTGACCCGCGCTGCCATGGTCGCAGGCGTGGTCGCTTTCATGGCATCGGCCGCGCCGGCGGCTGAGATCTCGGGAGCGGGTGCGACGTTCCCCTATCCGATCTATGCGAAATGGGCGGAGGCCTATCAGCAGAAGACCGGCAATCAGCTGAACTACCAGTCGATCGGCTCGGGTGGCGGCATCCGGCAGATCAAATCCAAGACCGTCACGTTCGGCGCCTCCGACAAGCCGCTGACGCCGGACGAGCTGAAGGAAGCCGGCCTGGTGCAGTTCCCGATGATCATGGGCGGCGTCGTGCCGGTGGTGAACGTCGAGGGCATCGAGGCCGGCAAGCTCAAGCTCGACGGCAAGACGCTCGCCGACATCTTCCGGGGCGAGATCGCGAGCTGGAACGACGACCGGATCGCTGCGCTCAACCCGGACGTCGAGCTGCCCGACACGGCGATCGCGGTCGTGCACCGCTCCGACGGCTCCGGCACCACCTTCCTGTTCACCAACTACCTCTCCCAGGTGAACCCGAGCTGGAAAGAGCAGGTCGGCGCCGACGCCTCGGTGCAGTGGCCGGTCGGCATCGGGGCCAAGGGCAACGAGGGCGTCGCCAACAACGTCCAGCGGACCGGGGGCGCGATCGGCTACGTCGAGTACGCCTATGCCCTGCAGAACAACCTGCCCTACGTGCTCATGGTCAACCAGGCGGGCAAGGCGGTCGCCCCGATTAGCGAAAGCTTCCAGGCCGCGGCGTCGCATGCCGACTGGGCCCACGCCGACGGCTTCTACGTCATCCTGACCGACCAGCCGGGCGACGATAGCTGGCCGATCACCGGCGCGAGCTTCATCCTGATGTACGAGCAGCCCGACGATCCGCAGGCTTCGCTCGAAGCGCTCAAGTTCTTCGCGTGGAGCTACACCAACGGCGCCGCCATGGCGGAGGAGCTGCACTACGTGCCGATGCCCGACCAAGTCGTCGATCTGGTCGAGCAGATGTGGAAGAAGAGCATCAAGGGTTCCGGCGGCAAAGCCGTCTGGACCGAGGCCTCCGCCCAGTAGGAGGTGTTGCTGTCACAGTGGACGAGGTGCCCGGCAAACAACCGGGCACCTCGTCCGCAGCGTCGCGGTCGGTGAACATGGCGATTGCGATCAGGACGGTGCCGTTAGCCGAGGCGGTCCAGCACGTGCGCCGCCAGCGGCGGCTCGACGATGCCTTCCGCTACCTGACCCTCGGCTTCGCGCTGGCCGTCCTCTTGGTGCTGGGTGGTGTGATTGTCGCTCTCATCAGAGGCGCCTGGCCGGCGCTCTCGACCTTCGGCTTCGGCTTCCTGACCACCGAAGTCTGGAATCCGGTGACCGAGAAGTTCGGCGCGCTCGCGCCGATCTACGGCACGCTGATCACCTCCCTGATCGCCATGATCATCGGCATTCCGATCAGCTTCGGGATCGCGGTCTTCCTGACCGAGCTCGCCCCGCTCTGGCTGCGCCGGCCGGTCGGCATCGCGGTCGAGCTGCTCGCGGGCATCCCGAGCATCATTTACGGCATCTGGGGGTTCTTCGTGCTCGCCCCGATCCTGCAGACCTCGGTCCAGCCGTTCCTGATCGCGACCTTCGGCAAGCTTCCGCTGATCGGCGTCCTGTTCCGCGGCCCGCCCTACGGCATCGGCATGCTGACCGCCGGACTGATCCTCGCGATCATGGTGCTGCCGTTCATCACCGCGATCATGCGCGAGGTGTTCGAGCAGGTCCCGCCGATGCTCAAGGAGTCCGCCTACGGGCTCGGTGCGACCACCTCCGAGGTGGTCTGGAAGGTGGTTCTGCCCACGACCCGCATCGGCGTGGTCGGCGGCATCATCCTCGGCCTCGGCCGCGCGCTCGGCGAGACCATGGCGGTGACCTTCGTGATCGGCAATGCGCACCGGGTTTCAGCGTCGCTGCTCGCGCCGGGGACCACGATCTCGGCCTCGATCGCCAACGAGTTCACCGAGGCGGTCGGTGACCTCTATCTGTCGTCACTGATCGCGCTCGGCCTGATCCTGTTCCTGATTACCTTCGTCGTGCTGGCGATCGCCAAGCTGCTGCTGCTGCGCATGAAGCTCCGACTCGGCAGCTGAGCACCGCCCTGGAAGCCGAGCCCCGAAAGCCGAACCCATGACCCTCTACGAGCGCCGTCGCCTGACCAACTACGCCGCTCTGACGCTCGCGGTTGCGGCGGCCGCAATCGGCCTGTTCTGGCTGATCGCGATCCTCTGGACGCTGGTCTACAACGGCATCGACGGCCTCAGCCTCGAGGTGTTCACGCAGCCGACGCCGCCGCCGGGCAGCGCGGGGGGGCTCGCCAACGCGATCTTCGGCAGCGTGCTCATGACCGTGGTGGCGACCCTGATCGGGACGCCGATGGGCATCCTCGCCGGCACCTATCTCGCCGAGTACGGCAAGAGCCGGCCGCTGGCCGAGGTCATCCGCTTCATCAACGACATCCTGCTGAGCGCGCCCTCGATCGTGGTCGGCCTGTTCATCTACGAGATCATCGTGGTCCAGGTCGGGCACTTCTCGGCCTGGGCGGGCGCCCTGGAGCTCGCGTTCATCGTGCTGCCGGTGTTCGTGCGCACGACCGCGGACAAGCAGAACCAGGTGCCGGCCTCGAAGCACGAGGCGGCCGCCGCGCTCGGCGCGGCGCAGTGGAAGGTGATCACCAGCGTCGCCTACCGTGCCGCCCGCAACGGCATGATCACCGGCGCCCTGCTGGCCGTGGCCCGGATCAGCGGCGAGACGGCGCCGCTCCTGTTCACCGCGCTCAACAACCAGTTCTGGACCACCAACATGAACGGTCCGATGGCCAACCTGCCGGTGGTCATCTTTCAGTTCGCCCTCAGTCCGTACGAAGACTGGCAACGGCTGGCCTGGGCGGGCGCCCTGCTGATCACGGTGTTCATCCTGGTGCTCAGCATCTGCGCCCGCGTGCTGGCCGCCTTAGGCACCAAGGGAGCATCGCGATGAGTCTGGTCCAGACGAGAGCGGGCGCGCCACCGCCGATGCCCGCGGGCCAGGCGAGCCCGGCCCGGGCAGCCGCCGCGCAGCCGGCGCCCAAGATCAGCATCCGCAACCTGTCCTTCTACTACAACGATTTCAAGGCGTTGCACGAGATCAGCCTGCCGGTTTACGACGGTCTGGTCACCGCCTTCATCGGCCCCTCCGGCTGCGGCAAGTCGACCCTGCTGCGGGTGCTGAACCGGATGTACAGCCTCTATCCGGGGCAGCGCGCGACCGGCGAGGTGTTGTTCGACGGCGAGGACATCCTCTCGCCCAAGCAGGATCTCAACCTCTTGCGCGGCCGGATCGGCATGGTCTTCCAGAAGCCGACGCCGTTTCCGATGTCGATCTTCGACAACATCGCCTTCGGCATCCGCCTCTACGAGAGCCTGCCCGGCTCGGAGATGCAGGATCGGGTCGAGGCGGCGCTGCGCCGTGCCGCCCTCTGGGACGAGGTGAGCGACAAGCTCCAGCAGAGCGGGCTCGGCTTGTCGGGCGGGCAGCAGCAGCGCCTGTGCATCGCGCGCGCGATCGCGGTCAGCCCCGAGGTGATCCTCATGGACGAGCCCTGCTCGGCCCTCGACCCGATCGCCACCGCCCGCATCGAGGAGCTGATCGACGAGCTGCGCGACAACTTCACCATCGTCATCGTGACCCACAACATGCAGCAGGCGGCCCGCGTCTCGCAGCACACGGGCTTCTTCCACCTTGGCAAGCTGATCGAGCACGGCGAGACCGAGCAGATCTTCACCAATCCGCGCGAGACGATGACTCAGGACTACATCACCGGCCGCTTCGGCTGACCCGCATCCGGACCGCGTTCATGGCGAATGACCATACCGTCAAGTCCTACGATCAGCAGCTCAGCTTCCTGACCCGCAAGATCATCGAGATGGGCGGCCTGGTCGAGCAGCAGCTCGCCTCCGCGATCGAGGCGCTCGCCAACCGCAACATCGAGCTCGCCGCCAGGGTGATCGAGCACGACGATCAGGTCGACGATCTCGAGGAGGAGATCGACACGCTCGCGATCCGCATGCTGGCCACCCGGCAACCGATGGCGGTGGATCTCCGGCTGATCGCGATGGCGATGAAGATCTCGAACGACCTCGAGCGGATCGCCGACTACGCGGCCGGCATTGCCAAACGGGTCGATCAGCTGGCCAAGGTGCCGCCCGTCCAGTCGCAATACTCGATCCCACGCATGGCCCAGATCACCCAGGCGATGATCAAGGAGGTGCTCGACGCCTATGTCGAGCGCGACGCCGCCCGCGCGGTCGCCGCCTGGCATCGCGACGACGAGGTCGACGCCATGTACAACAGCCTGTTCCGCGAGCTCTCGACCTACATGCTGGAGGACCCGCGCAACATCTCGGCCTGCATCGACCTGCTGTTCATCGCCAAGAACCTGGAGCGGATCGGCGACCACACCACCAACATCGCCGAGAAGATCCACTACATGGTACACGGTCAGCGGATCAACCGCATGCCCCCGCAAGCCGCCGGCTTACAGCCGGTGGCGACGCCATGAAGCCCCTGGTCCTGGTAGTCGAGGACGAGGCGGCGCTGCAGCAGCTGCTCGCCTACAACCTCGAGCGCGCCGGGTTCGCGGTCGAGCAGGCCTACGACAGTGATGAGGCCCAGGTCCTGATCGCCGAACGAGCGCCGGATCTCGTGCTGCTCGACTGGATGCTGCCCTGGATGTCGGGGCTGGAGCTCTGCCGCCAGCTCCGCCGCAAGCCGGCGACCGCGAATCTGCCGATCATCATGCTGACCGCGCGCACCGAGGAGCCCGACCGGCTGCAAGGCCTGAACACCGGCGCCGACGACTACATCACCAAGCCGTTCTCGATCGAGGAGCTGATCGCGCGGGTGCGTGCCGTGCTGCGCCGGGTGCGGCCGGCCTTCGCCGAGGAAGCGCTGCGCTTCGCCGACCTGACCATGGATCTGGCGGCGCACCGGGTGTTCCGCGAGGGGCGCGAGGTGCATCTCAGCCCGACCGAGTTTCGCCTGCTGCGCCAGTTCCTCGAGAGCCCGGGTCGGGTCTACTCGCGCGGCCAGCTCCTGGACCTGGTCTGGGGACGTGATCAGGAGGTCGAGCTGCGCACCGTCGACGCCACCATCCGGCGCCTGCGCCGCGCCCTCAACGCGGGCGGCGAGGCGGACCTCCTGCGCACCGTACGCGCGGCGGGCTACGCCCTCGACCACGCCGCCGCCGTATCGGGGAACGGCAGCTCCGCCCGAACCGCCTGACCGGCGGGCGCCGTCCGTCCGGATCGATGCTCCTGACCTGAGCGCGCGCCGAGACGCAGGCCGCGGCTGCGCCGGGCAGCACGGCGTCCGCTTTGCAGTCGCTGGTCCGCTTGACCGCCGGCCAGGTCTTCGGCAGCTTCTGCCCCGCCTTGGCGAATTAAACCTGGCGTCGCACGAAAGCGTGGGAGCTGGCGGGGATGAATGGGACGCTTGACGGACCGCCGTCACGAGCGGCGCAGCGGGTCCTGGTGACGGGCGGCGCCGGGTTCATCGGCGCGCATCTCTGCGGCCGGCTCCTCGCCGCGGGGCACGAGGTGCTGTGCGTCGACAATTTCTACAGCAGCTCGCGCGCAAACATCGCCGATCTTCTACCCGATCCGGGCTTTGAGCTCCTGCGCCACGACGTCACCTTCCCCCTCTACGTCGAAGTCGATGAGATCTACAATCTCGCCTGCCCGGCCTCACCGATCCACTACCAGCGCGACCCGGTCCAGACGACCAAGACCAGCGTGGTCGGGGCAATCAACATGCTCGGCCTGGCCAAACGCACCAAAGCCACGGTGCTGCAGGCGTCGACCAGCGAGATCTACGGCGATCCCACCGTTCATCCGCAGCCCGAAGATTACCGCGGCAACGTCAATCCGCTCGGGCCCCGCGGTTGCTATGACGAGGGCAAGCGCTGCGCCGAGACCCTGTTCTTCGACTATCGCCGGCAGCACAGGATGCCGATCAAGGTGGCGCGGATCTTCAACACCTACGGGCCGCGGATGCATCTGAACGACGGCCGGGTGGTCTCGAACTTCATCCTCCAGGCACTCCGCCACGAACCGATCACCGTCTATGGCGCCGGCGCTCAGACGCGGGCGTTCTGCTACGTCGACGACCTCGTTGAGGGGCTCGTGCGCCTGATGGCGACGCCCGCCGACGTCACCGGGCCGATCAACCTCGGCACCGCGCAGGAGGTCACGGTGCTGGAGCTTGCCGAGACGATCATCCGGCTCGCCCGCTCGCGCTCCAAGGTCGTATTCCGGCCGCTGCCCGAAGACGACCCGGGGCGACGCTGCCCCGATCTCGCCCGGGCGCAGTCGGTCCTCGGCTGGCAGCCGCGCGTCCCGCTGGAAGAGGGCCTCGCCCGGACGATCGACGATTTCCGCCGGCGGCTCGCCCCCTCGCCCAAGCCCTAGACCCTATGTTCGCCTTGTGAGCTGAAGGGACCCGTCTCCGGTATGCGGTGGTCGAGGGTTGCGCCAGATCGGCTGGCGCCGAGCCTCAGGCATAGGAGACGGGCCGCATGGAAGCTATCACGTTCGTCGGTTTGGACGTGCACAAGAGAATGACCTCGGTGGCGATTGCCGAGCCTGGCCGCGGCGGC
>JBKPDM010000081.1:0-9222 GCA_046727895.1 Pseudomonadota bacterium
CGACCCGGACGGCCCGGCGAAGAGCATGGCTCTCCTATGGATCCTCAATCTCGCCGATGGCCGGCACTCGCTGCTCGACATCGCCGAGCGGGCGAAGCTGCCCTTCGGGGTTGTCGCCGAAGCCGCACGGCTCCTGCGCGAGAGCGGGCTGCTTGTCGAGCAGGCTGGGACGCCCCAAGGCGATGCCGGTCGAGAGTCTTGCTCCTCGTGAGGACGAGCGAGCAACCTCCCGCCACTTCGAATCCGCCCCTTGCAATCGCCCGGCTTTCCCGCGACGTCCTGACCGACGGACGCCGCTTCCGGCTGCTCGCGGTAGTCCACGATTTCGATCCGGAATACCCGGCGCTGGGGTCGACAGCTCGCTCTCCGGCCGGCGCGTCGCCCGTGAGTTGGACCGGATCGCAGGTCCGCCATCGCCGCCCGGTAATGATGGCGGCTCGGCTGTTGGAGTTCAGCCGCGAGCGTTCAATGGATTGATGCATTCAAGTTGCTTCTCCGCAACAACGGATGGTTGCGAGTCGAAGAAATCGGGCCAACTCCTGTCCTTTTCCGAGATCACCGTCGGTGGCAGGGGCCATTCGATGGTAAAGGCTGGGTCGTCATAACGCAGTCCGCCTGCGGCCTCGGGCGCGTAGAACGCCGAAATGAGATAGCCAACCTCGGTATCGCCGCAGAGGGTTTGAAAGCCGTGCGCGAATCCCTCGGGCACATACAGCTGGCGCCGATTCTCAGCGGTCAGCTCGAATCCCTGCCATTGACGATGGGTTGGCGAGTGCGGTCGAAGATCGATGATCACATCCCAGATCGCACCCTTAAGGCAGCTGACCACCTTCACCTCGGCGTGCGGCGCGCGCTGAAAATGCATGCCGCGCAGCGTTCCTCTCGCCGCAGAGTGGGATGTGTTGTGCTGAACGAAGCGCGTCGTCAAGCCATGATCAGCATATTCCCGCGCGCAGAACGTCCGGGCAAAGAAGCCTCGATGATCGCGCGCCGGCAGCGGCTCGATCAGCCATGCGTCGCGCAGCCTCGTCTCATCAAAGCGCATTGGAAGGCTCCGGGACAGAGATTATGGAAGCCTGGGAAGGGGTCGTGCGAGCGCGCCCGCCCATTCTTTGCAAAGTCATGCGCACTATTCCGGCGCCGATCTGGCAGGAGCGCGCGGCCATCGCATCATCCAGAGGTCGAGGCTCCATCCAGAGGTCGAGGCTCCGGCGCGCGTCACCCCGCACGAGGCTCCACACGGCCCTCCAGGAGGCACGCGGTGAGGCACCGCCGCGCGCTTCAGCACAGACGGTTCGCTTCAGGCAGCAGACCGCCCTCTTTCGCGAAAAAGCTTTCGAGATCATTGATCGCCGGACGCCCCGCGCCAAGTCCAGCAAAGGGGGTACTCCCGCCAGCATCCCGTAGCCCTACTCATAAGGGACGCAGCCCTATCGACTTGATGCATCCACAGAGCATGTGAATGGCGCGGCCCACCGTCTGTTTTGCTCCATCGGTTGATGGTGGGCTCCGTCTCAAAGCTAGGATTTCCAACGTCTTCGGTCCTGCTATTTGCTTCCGACGGGTAGCGCCGGTTGGAGATGCGGACACGCGGCAGTCGGCGCCAGAGCAGGGATCGATCCAGAGTGGCGATGGTGATCCACAAAGAGGGGAAGAGGGGCCAGTGGAAGGAGAGGAACTGATGCTCGAACCCGTCCGTAGGCTGATCGAGGGGGATCAGCTTATGGCTTACAAGCACGAGGACTTCTTTGGCTCCTTGGACACTCTGAAGGACCGGCAGCTCCTCGAGGAGATGATCGGGCAGGGAAGGATGGATTGGCGGGTCCGCGATGCCGCCAAGCACGCCAGCCGGTTGTCTATCTCTGCTCTATGAGAGGCTTGCATCTCGTCCGGCCGGGCGACAAGCTGTCGATCCTGTGCCTTGGCGCCCATGCCGACGACATCGAGATCGGCGCAGGGGGCACAATTCTTGGTTGGATTGCGTCCGGAGTCCAACTCGAGGCCCATTGGTGCGTGCTGAGCGCCGGCGGGCCGCGTGCGGCGGAGGCGAAGTCCTCGGCAGCAGCGTTCCTTGCCGGCGCCACCAGCACCAGGATCGAACTCGCCCAGTTCAAGGACGGTTTCTTTCCATATCAGGGCAGCGAGATCAAGGCTTGGCTCGAAGCCTTCAAGGCCGAGGTCGAGCCGGACGTCATATTCACTCATTTGCGCAGCGACGCGCACCAGGACCATCGCGAGGTCTGCCAGCTGACCTGGAACTTGTTTCGTGATCACCTCATTCTCGAATACGAGATCCCAAAGTGGGATGGCGACTTGGGCCAGCCGAACGTCTACATGCCTCTTACATCCACGGTGCTTGAGCGCAAAATCGAGCTGCTGCTCGCCCATTTCGGGACACAGCGGTCCAAGGATTGGTTCGATGCGGAAACCTTCCGCGGCCTGGCCCGCTTGCGGGGCGTGGAATGCCGGTCGCCCGAGCGACGTGCCGAGGCGTTCGTCTTGCGCAAAGCTCAACTAGGTTAGGTTAGATCGAAGGCGGCCAGTGTCTCCTGCGCGCGATCGCCGCTGTCGCCCTGGGTAGTCCTCGAAAAGCACGATTGCGGCGCCGTGGCGCACGGCGTCCGCGACGCTCATTCCATGCTCGCGCCAGAGCCGGAACACTCGGTCGAAGTTGGCATGCGACGTCGTCAGCATGCCACCGTCGCCGGTGGTGATGACCTGGTCCGGATGGAAGGAGAAGCAGGCGATGTCGCCGTGTGGCCGGCCGATCCTTTCCCACGTCTCGTTCAAGCAGATCTCGGCACCCACCGCGCAGGCTGCGTCTTCGATGACCGGCAGCCTAAGGGAGCGCGCGAAAGACAGTATCTGCTTGAGATCGCACGGCATGCCCATCTGGTGGACGCAAAGGATTGCCCGTCTGCGGCGGGTGATCGTGATCGCCGTGGCCAGCCCGCCCGGGTCCAGAAATCACCTCGTCGCCGGGCCGCACGCCCACGGCGAGCAGCGCAAGGTGCGGCGCTGTCGTGCAGTTGGAGACGGCGCAGGCATGGTCGGCCCCGACCGCCTGAGCAAACTCCTGCTCGAAGGCCGCTACCTGAGGCCCCTGGGTCAGTCGGCCGGACAGGACGGCATCGCGCGCTGCGTCCGCTTCGGCGGCGCCCAACACTGGCTTTGCGATGGGGATCACGGAGGCATATCGATCAGGGCGCGCGACTCAGGGTACACCAGCTTCGCGCGCCACCAATTGAGCAAACCCCTAGTTACATCCTCAGGGGCTATCTCAGCCGGGAAGCCGAGCGCTTCGCGCGGCGCCAGGACGGTCACCTCCAGCTTGAGAGCCTTGGGTGGTGGGTCGACGGCGCGTTGCGCGATCCGGAGCATCGGCACATCTGCCTCGGTGAGCGGCTCACCCAAGCCTGCGTAGCGACCGTTGGACCGGCGTCTGCTCTCTTACCTTAATACCGAAGCAACGCCTCTCCCGGACCGGACCGCTGAGCGGACCGACTGGTTCAGCGCGGTTGCGCGCTGCTCCCTGGGTTCAGCCGAAACCTCCTTCCTGTGATTCGGTCCCGGCTACACGCAAGGCCGACATTATCAGCAGGTCCCAACCAGTACACACCTGCAAATGGGCATCAGCCCAAGGGATACTCCTTTACATCTTTTCGCCAGCCGGCCGTCTTAAAATCCGCCAAGGTTATCACGGCCGGCAACAATGTCGAAGGCAAAATAGACAAAAGACTGACAGCTATCCGCGAAATTTGTAAGGCAGCCCGATTCGCCGGAATTGAATAGGCGGCAGATTTTATTTGAACTGAGGTTGGGCATGCAAGCTGCTTGGCAGGCCTGCAAGCCGCTTGGGCACGCCGCCAGCTGCCATGTCGACCCCTTCTACGGCGCGGCGGCGGCCGGCCGCGGCTTGCTGTTCATCGGCAATTCGGATGGCGAGATGGGGCAGCTGGTCAGGACGGGCGGCTGTGGCGCCGGCGTCGCCGAAGGCGATCATATGACCAGCGCGGCCCTACGTTGCTCATCCGCAGCATGCAGGGGGCCGCGAGCCAATCGCTGCCCGGGGGGGCCGGCTGAAGTGTGGGTCGGTTCACTGCCACGCTTACGCCATTTTATTGCGGCGCGTAGTCCCATTTGGAGACGGTGGTGTCGCCGGACATGTGTCGTAGTCTAGCCGAACCGGCGCACTACCAGGAGTTCTAGGTGTAGCTAGTGAGCGCCGTACCAGCGAAAGCGGGTGTCAAACGCTCACTCGCAGCTGCTCTTGATGCTGCAAATGCCCCAGGGGCAGTGACCTGAACCTTCGGATCTGCTGTGGAGTTTGGTATGAGCGCCAATGGTCATCAAAGTGATCAGTCTCAATTGTCTCAAACCCACGTTTCGCGATCGCTGAAGAATCGCGCTCATTCTCTCATCCCGGGCGGCTGTCATACCTACGCGAAGGGGGACGATCAATATCCTGTTCTTGCGCCTGGATTTATTGCGCGAGGTTCCGGATGCCGTGTCTGGGACACCGACGGCCATGAATATATCGAGTATGGAATGGGGAACCGAACCGTGGGTTTGGGACATGCCTACCCCGCGGTGCTGGAGGCCGTGCAGCGGGAGCTCCTTCGAGGTAGCAACTTCACTCGCCCCTCCCCCATAGAGGTGGAGTGTGCGGAGCAGTTCCTGTCGCTGATCGATGGCGCCGAAATGGTCAAGTTCTGCAAGGACGGCTCGGATGCGACCTCGGGGGCGGTACGGCTGGCTCGGGCTTACATGGGGCGCGACCTGATTGCCTGCTGTGCCGACCACCCGTTCTTCTCGACCGACGACTGGTTCATCGGCACGACACCGATGAACGCGGGCGTTCCCGAGGCGATCCGCCAACTGACCGTCACCTTCCGATATAACGATATTGCCAGCGCCGAGGCGCTGTTTGACCGCTATCCTGAAAGCATCGCGGCGCTAATTCTCGAGCCCGCTCGAGAGGAGGATCCACGGGAGGGCTACCTACAGGCGTTGCTGCGCCTATGCCACGCGCATGGGGCTCTTTTGATCCTCGACGAGATGATCACGGGCTTCCGCTGGCACAACGGCGGCGCCCAGAAGCTCTACGGCATAGTTCCCGACCTCTCCACCTTCGGCAAGGCGCTCTCCAATGGTTTCTCTGTATCTGCGCTCGCCGGCAGGCGCGAGTTCATGCGCCTAGGTGGGCTCGATCATCACGATCGGCCGCGGGTCTTCCTGCTTTCGACCACGCACGGTGCCGAGACCCACGCTCTGGCGGCGGCAGCCGCGACCATGCAGGTCTATCAGCGCGAAGGCGTGATCGAGCATCTGTACTGGCAAGGCACGCGGCTTCGCCGGCAGGCCGAGCAGGTCATCCGCCGGCATGACCTAACCGAGTTCGTCAAGATCCGCGGCCGCCCATGTTGCTTGTCCTATGCCACGCTGGATCAGAACGGCCGGCCATCGCAGGCGTTTCGGACGCTGCTCCTGCAGGAGACGATCCGGCGCGGTGTGCTCATGCCGTCGCTCGTCGTGAGCTATTCCCACACCGACGAGGACATCGACCGCACGGTGGAAGCAATCGACGAGGCGCTCGAGGTCTATCGAAAGGCTCTAGTCGGGGGCGTCGAGCGGTATCTCGTCGGCAGGCCGTCTCAGACGGTCTACCGGCCGTTCAATCGACCTGAAGAAGCGCTACAATTGCCCGGGCGCGCGCCACCACCGACCCTGGCCAAGGGACAGCGGGATCCGCAGAAGCGAGTCAGCGCATGACTAAGAGGCTTGGCGGCGGCCGATCCGCGAGCCGACGCTCAGTGATTCGGGCCATGCCTTTCTTTCTTGGTGGCTTGGCCGGTGGACGGGGTGCGGTCGCGGCCCTCGCCCCGAGCGCCCGAGCCGGGATGGCGTCGCTCGGCGAGCATTCAGGCACCGATCACCTCGCTGGCACCGTCGCCGCCTCGGCCGAAACGGCCACCGCAGTGACCTTCCCGCTCACCGTCGGACCCGGCAAGCGTCATCTGGTTGACGCCACTCGTCGGCCGTTTCTCATTCAGGGGGATGCGGCTTGGTCGCTGATCGCGCAGCTTACTCGCGAGGACGTCGATCGATATCTCGATGATCGGCGCACCCGCGGCTTCAATACGATCCTGGTCTCGCTCATCGAGCATCAATACGCCACGAATCCACCTGCCAATGCCTATGGTCAGCGGCCGTTTCATGGCTCGCCGTTCGCGACCTTCGGCGATTACAGCGCGCCCAACGAAGCCTACTTCGCCCATGCCGATTGGGTGTTGCGCCGAGCGGCGGACACGGGTTCCTGGTGCTGCTCGCACCGTCCTATCTTGGCTACGGTGGGGGTTCGGAAGGCTGGTACCGAGTAATGGTCGCGAACGGGCTGGATCGGCTCCGTCGATATGGCGAGTATCTCGGCCGGCGCTATCGCGACTTCACCAACATCCTCTGGGTTCATGCCGTCGACTACAATCCTCCGGACAAGGATCTGGTGAAAGCGATCGCGGAGGGAATCCGGAAGTTCGACCCCCGGGCCCTTCACACCGCGCAGGGAGCGCCGGAAACGGCCGCGATCGACTACTGGCAGGGCGAGCCCTGGCTTGAGGTCAACACCGTCTATACTTACAAACCCGTTTACCTCGCCGCGCTGGAGCAGTACGCTCGGCCAGAGCGCATGCCATTCTTTCTGATCGAGAGCAACTACGAGAACGAGCACGGGGTCACCGAGCGGCGCCTGCGCACCCAGGCCTACCAGGCGGTTCTGTCCGGAGCGACTGGTCAGGTGTTCGGTAACAACCCGATCTGGCATTTCGACAGTCAGGAGCGCGGCCTGCTCCAGACCGTGTTGGGCTTCATCGGTCCGGAGACTTGGCAGCGGGCTATCGGGAGCCGCGGCGCGAAGAGCATGACCCGTCTTCACGACCTTCTGGCGACCAGGCCCTGGTGGCTGCTCGAGCCTGACACGGATGAGACCCTCCTGACCAGTGGCCTTGGGTCCGAGTTCGAGCGCGCTCTGGCCGCGCGCGCTGCCGATGGCTCATTCGCCATCCTGTATCTGCCGAGCCATCGCGACATCGTCGTCGATCTAGGGGAGTTGGCCGGTCCTTGGATTACTGCCCGTTGGTACGATCCGGCAGATGGGCAGTTTTTCGCCGTCGGCGATTCGTCTTTTCGGGCAACGGGGTCACGACAGTTCACGCCGGAGCCCATTGAGAACAGTTCTGGATTCGATGATTGGGTTCTAATCCTGGAATCGCATTCTTGAAGCCACCTCGACAATTTCTCCCGAGCGAGGGCTCAACCACTGGGCGAGGACGATGACACACGCGCCGTCAAAGCTGGTGGGCGGACTGAAAGTCCTGGTGCGAACCGCCACCACATCCGGCGATGACCCGCGCGGGGCGCGCGACCGGCGGTTCGCTATGGCGCGCAAACGAGACCGGCGGATCGCCCCGCAGAGAATTGCGCTTTTCGGGCTGTTCGGCTGCGGCAACTCCGGTAACGACGGCTCGCTGGAGGCGATGCTCACCTTCCTGCGGCAGGCCCGGCCCGAAGCCGAGCTCGCTTGCATCTGTGGCGCACCCGATAAGGTCACACGGGATTTCGGCCTTCGGGCGATCCCCTTCAGCACAGCGAGACCCGCTCATAGCCTGCCTCGGCTCCTCGACAGACTGTTGTTGCGGGGACCGCGCAGGCTGGCCAGTTTCGTCCGCGCCATCGGCCATGCGCGAAACTGGGACGTGTTGATCATCCCCGGGACGGGTATCCTGGATGACTTCGGGGAGGGGCCGTCTGGGATCCCCCTCGCGCTGTTCAAGTGGTGTCTTGGAGCCATGCTCTGCCGCAGCAGGATCGCATTCGTGAGCATTGGGGCGGGCCCGATCCATCACCCCGTCAGCCGATGGCTCATGAAGTCGGCTGTCACCATGGCGCACTATCGGTCCTATCGTGACACAATCTCCAAAGCGTTCATGCAGAGCATTGGGTTTAACGCGCAGAACGATGCCGTCTATCCGGATATCGCCTTCAAGCTGCCGGCCCCCCCGTCGATACGCCGAGAGGACACCAAGGACGGGCCGCTCGCGGTCGGTGTCGGCGTCATGACCTATTACGGCTGGCGTAATGACCGCACCCGAGGCGCGTCGATCTACCAAGCCTATCTCGAAAAGATTGCGAATTTCATGCTTTGGCTCCTTGATCGTGGCCATCCTGTGCGCATCCTCATGGGAGATGTGGCCGATCAGCGTGCGGTCGCTGATCTCACTACAAAGCTTACGACTGCGAGGCCCAATCTGCCGCAGGATCGTCTGCTCACCAACCCGGTCTATTCGCTCCACGACCTGATGCGCCAGATCGCCGAGACCGACGTCGTCGTGGCGACCCGCTTTCACAATATCGTCTGTGCGTTGAAGATGGGCAAACCAACCTTGTCAGTCGGTTATGCGGAGCTGCCAGCATATCGAGCAGCTGGATCTCGGCTTGCTGATCGAACAGTTCAGTCAATTGATTTCGGATCGGCGAAGCTACGAACAGAGAATCCGGGAGATGAATCTGGTGTATCAGGAACGCCTCCAGCGCCAAGATTGGCTGCTGGCAGCAAGCCTTCTGTAGGATCAATCGTTGGCAGCGCCCTCTGGGATCGGCGGCGGTCCATCCGGTCCATCGAATACATGCACGAGCCGATGGCAGAGAGGGTGTGAACGTGGCCCCGGCCGGCGTCGACATCGTGATTCCCTCGTACCAGTACGGGCGGTTCCTGCGTGATTGCGTCGTGAGCGCCTTGACGCAGGGGGGTTCCGAGATCTCCGCGTTTCTGATCATCGACAATGCCTCCACCGCCAATAGCCTGGAGGTCGCACAACAGCTCGCCGCCGAGGATCCGCGCGACGAGCTCGTGGCGCACCGGCGCAATCTCGGCCCGCACGCGTCGGTTCAACGAGGGGATCGACTGGGCGCGTTCGGAGTATTTCATGATACTTTGTGGCGATGATCTTCTGGCACCAGGTTGCCTTTCTCGCGCAGTATCATTCAATGGAGGAGCATCCGGACGTCCACCTCACCCATGGGCGTGCGCTCTGCATCTCCAACGATGATCCTGTGCCAACCATCGCACCTGCGACGCACGCAAATGGCAAGTTTGGTCGGGCGGGGAGTTTCTGCAAGGGATGTGTCGGGGTGGCGGCCGACATAGTATCCACGGAGGCACTATCG
>JBKPDM010000082.1:0-10117 GCA_046727895.1 Pseudomonadota bacterium
CGAGATATGAGAACCAGTCTCGTGGGCTCGGAGATGTGTATAAGAGACAGGGCCAGGACGATCCCGGCACCGACGACATCTACCGGGTCGGCACGGTCTCGAGCGTCCTCCAGCTGCTGAAGCTGCCCGACGGCACCGTCAAGGTGCTGGTCGAGGGCAACGCGCGGGCGGAAATCAACAGCTTCATCGACAATCCGAAATTTTTTCAGGCTCACGCCGAGATCCTGCCGGAGACGAAGTCCGATCCGCGCGAGCTCGAAGCCCTGGCCCGGGCCGTGGTCACTCAGTTCGAGCAGTACGTCAAGCTGAACAAGAAAGTGCCGCCCGAGGTCCTGGTCTCGCTCAGCCAGATCGACGATCCGAGCAAGCTCGCGGACACCGTCGCCGCCCACCTTTCGCTCAAGATCTCGGACAAGCAGGAGCTGCTCGAGACCCACTCGCTGGTCGAGCGGCTCGAGCGCCTGTACGGCTTCATGGAGAGCGAGATCAGCGTGCTCCAGGTGGAAAAGCGCATCCGCTCGCGGGTCAAGCGCCAGATGGAGAAGACCCAGCGCGAGTACTACCTGAACGAGCAGATGAAGGCGATCCAGAAGGAGCTGGGCGAGCTCGAGGATGGCCGCGACGAGGTCTCCGAGATCGAGGAGCGGATCCGCAAGACCAAGCTGTCCAAGGAGGCGCGCGACAAGGCGCTGGCCGAGGTCAAGAAGCTGCGCAGCATGAGCCCCATGTCTGCCGAAGCGACGGTGGTGCGCAACTATCTCGACTGGATGCTGGCCATACCGTGGAAGAAGCGCTCCAAGATCAGCAAGGACATCAAGCGCGCGCAGCAGATCCTCGACGAGGACCACTTCGGTCTCGAGAAAGTCAAGGAGCGGATTCTCGAATACCTCGCGGTGCAGCAGCGGGTCGAGAAGATGAAGGGTCCGATTCTTTGTCTGATCGGCCCGCCCGGCGTGGGCAAGACGTCGCTCGGCAAGTCGCTCGCGCGGGCGACCGGGCGCAACTTCATTCGGGTCAGCCTCGGCGGGATTCGGGACGAGGCCGAGATTCGCGGTCACCGGCGGACCTACATCGGCTCGATGCCGGGCAAGATCATCCAGTCGATGAAGAAGGCGAAGACCTCGAACCCGCTGTTCATGCTGGACGAGCTCGACAAGATGGGCGCCGACTTTCGCGGCGACCCTTCCTCGGCGCTGCTCGAGGTCCTGGATCCGGAGCAGAACAGCAACTTCAACGATCACTATCTCGAGGTCGACTACGACCTCTCCGACGTGATGTTCGTGTGTACCGGAAACACGCTGCGCATGCCGCAGCCTCTGCTGGATCGCCTCGAGGTGATCCGGATCCCCGGCTACACCGAGGACGAGAAGCTGGAGATCGCCAAGCGCCATCTGATCCCCAAGCAGATCGAGGCGCACGGCCTCAAGGCGCACGAGTGGTCGATCTCGGACGACGCCCTGATGGATCTGCTGCGCTACTACACCCGCGAGGCCGGGGTGCGGAATCTGGAGCGCGAGCTCGCCAACCTGATCCGCAAGGCGACCAAAGAAATCCTGATGGACGACAAGCGGCAGATCCGGGTCAGCCGGCGCAACCTCGGCCGCTTCGCTGGCGTGCGCAAGTTCCGCTACGGTGAGGCGGAGCATGAAGATCTGATCGGTCTCAGCACGGGCCTCGCGTGGACCGAGGTGGGCGGCGAGCTGCTGTCGATCGAGGCGGTCACCCTGCCCGGCAAGGGGCGGATGACGACCACCGGCAAGCTCGGCGACGTGATGCAGGAGTCGGTTCAGGCGGCACGAAGCTACGTCCGCTCGCGCTCAACCTCGATCGGGGTTCTGCCGCCGACGTTCGACAAGATCGACATCCACGTCCACGTGCCCGAGGGTGCGACGCCCAAAGACGGGCCATCCGCCGGCGTGGCGATGGCGACCTCGATCGTCTCGGTCCTGACCAAGATTCCGGTCAAGGCCAGCCTGGCCATGACCGGCGAGATCACGCTGCGCGGCCGGGTGCTGCCGATCGGCGGCCTCAAAGAGAAGCTGCTGGCGGCTCTGCGCGGCGGGATCAAGACCGTGCTCATCCCCAAGGAGAACGAGAAAGATCTCGCCGAGATCCCGGACAATGTGAAGAAGGGGCTGCAGATCGTCGCCGTGCGCACGGTCGACGAGGTGCTGCGCCATGCGCTCGTACGCCAACCGGAACCGGTCGAATGGGTCGAGGTCGAGCCCGAGCGGGTGGCACCGAGCACGACCGAAGGCGCGAGCGAGCCATCGGCCCCTCTGCCGAACTAACGCTTGCGGCGAAAAATTTTACCCCTCTGGGCGCGAATTCGGCAAAAAAACTGAGTTTGGACGGCCGTGGACCGTTGACGGCCTGGTTGTGCTCGCTTTACTTTACGCCGGCTTCGCTGGAGATTGCTCCGGCACCCGGTGTCATTGTCAAGGGGGTTTGCCCGGTGAACAAGAACGATCTGTGTGCCGAGGCTGCCAAGAGATGTGGCATGTCGAAGGCCGATGTCAGCCGAGTCGTCGATGCGACACTCGAAGCCATCACCGACGCGTTGAAGAAACACGATGACGTCCGTTTCGTTGGCTTCGGGACTTTCTCGGTGGCCCAACGCAGTGCCACGGAGGGCCGGAATCCGCGCACGGGCGCGCCGATCAGGATCCCGGCCTCGAAGCGGGCCAAGTTCAAACCCGGGAAGGGGCTGAACGAGGCGCTCAATTGAGCCGCTAAACCATTTGGCTTCCGTCGCCGCAGCAGCGCGGCGGCGTGCAGCACCGGCGGCCGCGCGGCTCAGCGCTGCTGGCGGAAATCCTCCCCGAGGGTATTGGGTGGTGCGGGCGGAAGGCTTCGAACCTCCGACACCGGCGGTGTAAACGCCGTGCTCTACCCCTGAGCTACGCCCGCGCCTCTGGACGGGCGGACACTAGGCGTTGGCCGATGGCGGAGCAAGCCGGTCGCGCCCAGCTGCCGCCCAGCGGCGGGGTTGACACCGCCGACCGGCGCGACTACGTGGCAGGCGGCAATCCGTTGGGGGTGTAGCTCAGTCGGTTAGAGCGCTGGCCTGTCACGCCAGAGGCCGCGGGTTCAAGTCCCGTCACTCCCGCCATTCCCCACTTCAGAAACCCCGGTCGGGGACCGCATTTCAGCGGGTCGCGGCGGTCGGCGTCCACGGCGGCGCCCGCCGGCGCGCATCGACGGCCCGCTGACTTGCGCATGCTACAGCACTTCGCCCACGCTGCGACGCCCCGCGGCCTTGCAGGTGGCTGGGGAGGATGCTAGGTAGGCGCGGTATCATCTGGGCCGGGTCCCGGTTCGATCTAGATTCTGAACCACCGAGGTTCAAACACTCGGTCAGAAAGGGAAGGTGGGCGCCGGAATGGGTGCGCTACTGGCGCAGTATCTGCCAATTCTGATCTTCATCGGCATCGCCGTCGGTCTGGCGGCGCTGATCCTGCTGGCCTCGTTCGTGATCGCCCGCCAGCGGCCGGATGCGGAAAAACTGTCGCCGTACGAATGCGGATTTGAGCCCTTCGAGGACAGTCGCGGTCGCTTCGACGTTCGCTTCTATCTGGTGGCGATCCTGTTCATCATCTTCGACCTCGAGGTTGCGTTCCTCTTTCCGTGGGCGGTCGCGCTCGGCAACATCGGTCTGCTCGGCTTCTGGTCGATGATGATCTTCCTGGCCGTGTTGACCGTCGGCTTCATTTACGAATGGAAGAAAGGGGCGCTCGAATGGGAGTAGGGACACCAGCAGCGACCCTGCCGCACGACGACGCCCGGCTGTTCGAGCGGGTCGGCCAGGACCTGCAGGACAAGGGCTTCTTCGTCAGCAGTCTGGAGCGAGTGGTCAACTGGGCCCGCTCGGGATCGATGTGGCCGATGACCTTCGGCCTGGCGTGCTGCGCGATTGAGATGATGCACGCCGCGGCAAGCCGCTACGATCTTGACCGCCTGGGCGTGATGTTCCGGCCGAGCCCGCGCCAGTCCGACGTGATGATCGTGGCTGGCACGCTCTGCAACAAGATGGCGCCGGCGCTGCGTAAGGTTTACGACCAGATGGCCGAGCCGCGCTACGTCATCTCGATGGGCTCCTGCGCCAATGGCGGCGGCTACTACCACTACTCCTACTCGGTGGTCCGCGGCTGCGACCGGATCGTCCCGGTCGACGTCTACGTGCCCGGCTGTCCGCCGACCGCCGAGGCGCTCGTCTACGGGGTGCTGCTGCTCCAGCGCAAGATCCGGCGCACCGGCACCATCGAGCGCTGAGCGCGCGGGACCTCGAACTCCAGCGCGCGCGAGCCGACGACCACCATGGCGATCCCGACCCTCGCCGAGCGCGAAGAAGCCCTGCGGGAACTCCTCGACGAGATCGCCCCGGCGTTGGGCGAGGTCCTGATCGAAAGCCGGCTGGTGCGTGGCGAGCTCACCTTGCGGGTGCAGACCAGCGCGATCGCCCGGGTCCTGATCTTCCTCCGGGACGAGCCGAACTGCCAGTTCAAGATGCTGGTCGACCTCTGCGGGGTCGACTATCCCGAACGCGAGCAGCGCTTTGAGGTCGTCTATCATCTGCTCTCGCTGAAGCACAACCAGCGCGTGCGGGTCAAAGTCACCACCGACGAGACGACGCCCGTGCCCTCGGTGGTCGAGGTGTTCGGCGCGGCGCAGTGGTACGAGCGCGAGACCTGGGACCTGTACGGCGTGTTTTTCTCGGAGCACCCCGATCTGCGCCGGCTGCTGACCGACTATGGCTTCGAGGGCCACCCGCTACGCAAAGACTTCCCTCAGACCGGCTACGTCGAGGTCCGCTACGACGACGAGCAGAAGCGCGTCGTCTACGAGCCGGTCGACCTGCGCCAGGACTGGCGGAGCTTCGACTTCCTCAGCCCCTGGGAGGGCGGCGGCGTGCTTCCGAGCGACGAAAAAGCCGGCAACGGGGCCGGTTGATCGGGATCGGGCGATGGCCGAAATCAGGCTCCAGAGCTACAGCATGAACTTCGGGCCGCAGCATCCCGCGGCGCACGGCGTCCTCCGGCTGGTCCTGGAGCTGGACGGCGAGGTGATCGAGCGGGCCGATCCGCACATCGGCCTCCTGCACCGCGGCACCGAAAAGCTGATCGAGTATCGGCCCTACATTCAGAGCGTCGGCTATTTCGATCGCCTCGATTACGTCGCGCCGCTCTCGCAGGAGCACGCCTACGTGCTCGCAATCGAAAATCTGCTCGGCATCGAGATTCCGGAGCGCGCCAAGTTCATCCGGGTCCTGTTCGACGAGATCACCAGGATTCTCAATCACCTCCTCAACATCACCACGATGGCGCTCGACGTCGGCGCGATGACGCCGCTGCTCTGGGGCTTCGAAGAGCGCGAGAAGCTCATGGAGTTCTACGAGCGGGTCTCGGGCGCGCGCCTGCACGCCAACTACTACCGCCCGGGCGGCGTCGCGCGCGATCTGCCCGAGGGTCTCACCGACGACATCCGGGCCTGGATGCAGACCTTCCCGGCGCTGCTCGACGACATCGAGCGCCTGATCACCGACAACCGCATCTTCCGCCAGCGTCTGGTCGACATCGGCGTGGTCACCGCCGCCGAGGCGCTCGATCTCGGCTTCACGGGCCCCATGCTGCGCGCCTCCGGGCTGCCCTGGGACCTGCGCAAGAGCCAGCCCTATGAAGTCTACGAGCGCATGGACTTCGACATCCCGGTCGGCAAGAACGGCGACTCCTTCGATCGCTACGTGGTGCGCATGGAGGAAATGCGCCAGTCGCTCAGGATCATGGAGCAGTGCCTCGAGCAGCTGCCGAAAGGGCCGGTCAAGCTCAGGGACCAGAAGGTCGTGCCACCAAAGCGTGCCGAGCTGAAGCGTTCGATGGAGGCCCTGATCCACCACTTCAAGCTGTACACCGAGGGCTTCCATGTCCCGGCCGGCGAAACCTATGCCGCCGTCGAGGCGCCCAAGGGCGAGTTCGGCGTCTATCTGGTCTCCGACGGTACCAACCGGCCCTATCGGTGCAAGATCCGCGCATCGAGCTATCCGCACCTGGCGGCGCTCGAGAAAATGATCAAGGGTCACATGCTCCCGGACATCCCCGCCGTGATCGGCGCCATGGACATCGTGTTCGGGGAGATCGACCGGTGAGTCCGAGAGAGCCCTTCGTCTTCACGCCCGAGAACGCCGCCAAGGCCAAGGCGATCATCCGCAAATATCCCGACGAACACCAGGCGAGCGCCGTGCTGCCGCTGCTCACGCTCGCTCAGGAGCAGTGCGGTGGCTGGCTGCCGCAGCCGGCTCTCGACTTCGTCGCTGGCTACCTCGCAATGCCCCCGATCCGGGTCTACGAGGTCGCCTCGTTCTACGACATGTTCAACACCAAGCCGGTCGGGCGCACCCAGATCCGGGTCTGCACCACGACGCCCTGCTGGCTGTGCGGCTCAGACGACGTGGTCCGCGCGTGTCGGGACGCGCTCGGCATCGAGATCGGTCAGTCGACCGAGGACGGCCGCCTCTTCCTGCGCGAGTTCGAGTGTCTCGGCGCCTGCGCCAATGCGCCAATGATGTGGATCGACGACCACTACTACGAGGATCTCACCTACGACAGCGCAAGGGCGATCATCGAGGCCCTGATCCGCGGTGAGCGTCCGACGCCCGGTTCACAGGCCGGCCGGCAGGGGTCGATGCCGGCCCGCGGCAGAACCACCCTCCTGGAGGTCGGCAAGGCTGATGCTCGCGGATAAGGACCGGATCTTCACCAACCTCTACGGCGATCAGCCCTGGCGGCTGGACGCGGCGCGCCGGCGCGGCGACTGGGACGGCACCAAGGAGCTGATCCACAAGGGCCGCGACTGGATCGTCGAGCAGGTCAAGGAATCGGGCCTTCGCGGGCGAGGCGGCGCAGGCTTCCCGACCGGCCTCAAGATGTCCTTCATGCCCAAGAAGCCGGACGGCCGGCCGGTCTATCTGGTGGTCAATGCGGACGAGAGCGAGCCCGGCACGTGCAAGGACCGCGAGATCATGCGCCACGATCCGCACAAGCTGATCGAGGGCTGCCTGCTCGCGGGTGTCGGCATGGGTGCCACGCACTGTTACATCTACAGCCGCGGTGAATTCGTCCAGGAAGCCAATGTCGTGCAGGCGGCGATCGAGGAGGCTTACGAGGCCGGGCTGACCGGTAAGAACGCCTGCGACTCCGGTTACGACTACGAGATTCACCTGCACCGCGGCGCGGGCGCCTACATCTGTGGCGAGGAGACCGGGCTGCTCGAGAGCCTCGAGGGCAAGATGGGCAAGCCGCGCCTGAAGCCGCCGTTCCCGGCGGCGGTAGGGGTGTACGGCCGGCCGACGACGGTCAACAACGTCGAGACCATTGCGGTCATTCCGACGGTCCTGCGCCGCGGCGCGTCCTGGTTCGCGGGCTTTGGCCGGCCGAACAACACCGGCACCAAGATCTACTGCGTCTCCGGCCACGTCAATCAGCCCTGCACGGTCGAAGACGCCATGAGCATTCCGCTCAAGGAGCTGATCGAGAAGCACGCAGGCGGCGTCCGCGGCGGCTGGGACAATCTGCTCGCGGTGATTCCGGGCGGCGCCTCGGTGCCGCTGATTCCGAAGTCGGTCTGTGAAGACGTTCTGATGGACTTCGATGCGCTGCGCGACGTCCAGAGCGGGCTCGGCACGGCCGGCGTGATCGTGATGGATAAGTCGACGGACATCGTCTATGCCATCGCCCGGCTGGCGAAGTTTTACATGCACGAATCCTGTGGCCAGTGCACGCCCTGTCGCGAAGGCACGGGCTGGCTCTGGCGCATGCTGATCCGGATGGGCGAGGGGCGCGCGGAGCCCGCCGAGATCGACCTCCTGCAGGACGTCACCAAGGAGATCGAAGGCCATACCATCTGCGCCCTCGGCGACGCCGCCGCCTGGCCGGTGCAGGGCCTGATCCGTCACTTCCGGCCGGAGCTGGAGCGACGGATCAAGGACTACCAGCAATCGCGACGCGCCGCCTGAGGCGCTCGCAGCAACGAGGCAGCACCATGCCCAAAGTGACGGTCGACGGCCTGGAGATCGAAGTCCCGCCGGGCTCGACCGTGCTCCAGGCCTGCGAGGCGGCGGGCCGGGAGATCCCGGTGTTCTGCTTCCACCCGCGGCTCAACATCGCCGGCAACTGCCGGATGTGCCTGG
The DNA here is from genome assembly GCA_046727895.1 of Pseudomonadota bacterium. Classification (GTDB taxonomy): domain Bacteria; phylum Pseudomonadota; class Alphaproteobacteria; order Geminicoccales; family Geminicoccaceae; genus DATAOG01. Next base: position 8,183 of record JBKPDM010000082.1, read on the forward strand.
TCGAGGTCGAGAAGTCACCGAAGCCGGTGGCGTCCTGCGCGATGCCGGCGGGCGAGGGCATGGTGATCAGGACCGGCACGCCGATGGTCCACAAGGCCCGCAAAGGCGTGCTCGAGATGCTCCTGATCAACCACCCGCTCGATTGCCCGATCTGCGATCAGGGCGGCGAGTGCGACCTGCAGGACCTGACCCTCTTCTACGGCCCCGACCATTCGCGCTTCGAGGAGAACAAGCGCAGCGTCACCGACAAAGACCTGGGGCCGCTGATCTCGACCCACATGACCCGCTGCATCCAGTGCACGCGCTGCATCCGCTTCCTCGACGAGGTCGCGGGCGTCGAGGAGCTCGGCATGGTGCACCGCGGTGAACACGAGGAAATCAGCACCTGGATCGAGCGCGCGCTCGGGTCCGAGCTGCAGGGCAACATCATCGACATCTGCCCGGTCGGAGCGCTCAACTCCAAGCCCTACGAGTATCGGGCCAGGCCGTGGGAGCTGCGCAAGACCGAGTCGGTCGATGTTCTCGATGCGGTCGGCTGCAACATCCGGGTTGACGCGCGCGGCCCGGAGGTGATGCGGATCCTGCCGCGGCTGCATGAGGACATCAACGAGGAGTGGATCTCCGACAAGACCCGGTTTGCCTACGATGGCCTGAAGAAGCGCCGTCTCGACGTGCCGATGGTCAAGCAGGGCGGCAAGCTGCGCCCGAGCACCTGGCGTGAGGCCTTCAGCGCGATTCGGGCACGCCTCGAGGGCACCAGCGGCGACAAGGTCGCAGCAATCGTCGGCGATCTTGCCGACTGCGAGGCGATGGTCCTCCTGAAGGACCTGATGGGCCGCCTGGAATCGCCCAACGTCGACTGCCGGCAGGACGGCGCCAGGCTCGATGCGGGGGCGCGTTGCGGCTATCTGTTCAACAGCACGATCGCCGGCATCGAAGCGGCCGACGCCTGTCTCCTGATCGGCACCAATCCGCGTCTCGAGGGGTCGCTGGTCAACGCGCGGCTGCGCAAGCGCTGGCGCCGGGGCGGCTTCACCATCGGGCGGATCGGCCCGCCCGCGGATCTGACCTATCCGGTCCTCGAGCTCGGCGCCGGTCCGCAGAGCCTGGCCGAGGTGGCGGACGGCACGCATGAGTTCGGCAAGCGGCTCGAGCAGGCTGAGCGACCGATGCTGATTCTCGGCCAGGGCGCGCTCGCGCGCGCCGACGGCGCAGCGGTTCTGGCGACCGCGCGCGCGATCGCCGAGCGCTACGGCATGGTCAAGGATGAGTGGAACGGCTTCAACGTCCTGCACACCGCCACGGCGCGGGTCGGCGGCCTCGATCTCGGCCTGGTCCCGGGCAAAGGCGGCCACGACGTCGCCGGTATTCTGGCAGCGGCCAGTCGGGGCGAGATCGAGGTCGTATTCCTGCTCGGCGCAGACGAGATCGACGCGGCGTGGCTCGGCGACGCCTTCGTGATCTACCAGGGGCACAACGGCGACCGCGGCGCGGCGCGCGCGGACGTCATCTTGCCCGGTGCCGCCTACACCGAGAAGGACGCCACTTACGTCAATACCGAGGGCCGGCCGCAGCGCGGCCGGTTGGCCGTGTTCCCGCCGGGCGAGGCGAAGGAGGACTGGAAGATCCTGCGGGCGCTCTCCGAGGCGCTGGGACGGACCGTGCCGCTCAACACGCTTGGCGAGGTGCGCGCGCGTATGGTCGAGATCGCGCCGCAGCTCGCCGAGCCGGACGTGATCCAGCCCGCGCCCTGGCAGACGTTCGGCCGCAAGGGCAAGCTCGAGCAGGCACCGTTCGCGATCCCGATCGAGGACTTCTACCGCACCGATCCGATCAGCCGCAGCTCGGCCGTGATGGCCGAGTGCAGCGCGCTGCATGCGCCGCTCTCCGCAGCGGCGACGGGCACCCATGGCTGAGTTCTGGACCGGCTATGCC
>JBKPDM010000083.1:0-8042 GCA_046727895.1 Pseudomonadota bacterium
CAGCGCCAATCCCGGCTCGAACCACCCTAATCCAACGAAACGGAACTCTACCGACTCGGCCTTTCATCGTAGCCCCCTATGGCACCCTTAATAGAAGCGGCTTCAACCGGGGTCTCTCCCCGGCGCCGGATCCTGAAGGTCGACTATGCACAGTTCCAGCGCTGTAGACAAGGCTGCAAAAGGCGTGAAGAGCCTGTTAATTAGTAAACTTATGCCAGTCCCCACCTAATTAGTGAACTTATGCCAGTCCCCACAAAGTCTTCAGCTTGGCGGGGCCGCCCCGCGCCACTCCGGTCCAAACCCACCGAGGCCGGCCTTGGGAGCCAGGCGCGCGCCTCCAACCCGGGCGTGCGAACGAGGCGCGAAAGTCGGAAACTTTCTGCGCCTGGAATCACGCGGCGTGGGCGAGCCGGGCGAGCCAGGCGTCGAGATCGGCGAGCGCGCGGCGCGCGAGCGCCGGCTTGCGCTCGGCCCGTTTGACCTGGCGCTCGAGCGGCGGGAAGAGGCCGAAATTGACGTTCATCGGCTGGAAGGTCGAGGCTTCGGCGCCGGCCGTGATGTGGTTCAGAAGGGCGCCGAGCGCGGTGGTGGGTGGCGGCGGCGCCAGCGTCTCGCCCCGGAGCGCGGCGGCCGCGAAGCGGCCCGCGAGCAGGCCGATCGCAGCACTCTCGACGTAGCCTTCGACGCCGGTGATCTGACCCGCGAAGCGGATCTGCGGTCGGGCTTTCAGGCGCAGCTCCCGATCGAGCAGCCGCGGGCTGTTGATGAAGGTGTTGCGGTGCAGACCGCCCAAGCGCGCGAACTCGGCCCGCTCGAGACCGGGGATGGTGCGGAAGATCCGCTTCTGCTCGCCCCAGGTGAGCTTGGTCTGAAAGCCCACCATGTTGAAGAGCGTGCCGAGCGCATTGTCCTGGCGGAGCTGGACGACCGCGAAGGGGCGCCGCCCGGTGCGCGGGTCGGTGAGGCCGACCGGCTTCATCGGCCCGTAGCGGAGCGTCTCGCGCCCGCGCTCGGCCATCACCTCGATCGGCAGACAGCCCTCGAAATAGGGCGTCGTGGTCTCGAAGGCCTTGAACTCGTGCTTCTGGCCCTCGAGCAGCGCGGCCACGAAGGCCTCGTACTCGGCCCGATCGAGCGGGCAGTTGACGTAGTCGGCGCCGCTGCCGCCCGGGCCCGGCTTGTCGTAGCGGGACTGCAGCCAGGCGACCCCGAAGTCGATCGTCTCGCGATGGACGATCGGCGCGATCGCATCGAAGAAGGCGAGCTCGTCCTCGCCGGTGACGCGGCGGATCGACGCGGCGAGGCCGGCCGAGGTGAGCGGCCCGGTGGCGACGATCACATGGCCGAAGGAGGGATCGGGCAGGCCCGCGACCTCCTCGCGCCGCACCTCGATCAGCGGCTCGGCCTCGATCGCCGCCTGGACCGCCGCGGCGAAGCCCTCGCGGTCGACCGCGAGCGCGCCGCCCGCCGGCAGCTTATGGGCATCGCCCGCGCGCATGATCAGCGAGCCCGCGCGGCGCATCTCCTCGTGCAGCAGGCCGACCGCGTTGTTGAGGGCGTCATCGGAGCGGAACGAGTTCGAGCAGACCAGCTCGGCCAGGGTCCCGGTCTTGTGAGCCTCGGTCGAGCAGCCCGGGCGCATCTCGTGCAGCACGACCCGAACGCCGGCGCGGGCCGCCTGCCAGGCCGCCTCGCTGCCGGCGAGCCCGCCGCCGATCACATGCAGCGGTCCGCTCATCGCTCCGCCTCCTCAGCGCGCACGCCCGGGCGTCCCGCAATCCCCGCCCGATCGGCGCGCCGCGATGCCCGATCGGGCCAATCCTAGTGGTCGAGATCCAACGGAAGGTACCTGAAGCATGCGGGCTTCGGTAATGCTCGTCGGAGTTCGGCTCTTTAGCCAGGAGCGGAAGTCAACGGGGCTCGTCCAACAGCGCCTTGGCGTCCTTGAGGTCGGCGGTGTCGAGGCCCTCGGTGAACCAGCCGTAGACCGGTACGAGCAGGTCGTGCGCCTCGGCACGCCTACCCTGCACTGCCCACAGCCGGGCTAGGCTCGTCGCCGCGCGCAACTCCCATAGCTTTGCGTCCTGCGCACGCGCGACCTCGATGGCTCGACCCAGACACGCCTCGGCCTGATCTGCGCCGGAGGATACCAGCAGCAACTCCCCCTTGAGCCTGTGCAGCTCGGCCTCGAAGAGGTGCTGGTCCGTCCGCTCCAACCACGCCAACGCCTCGTCTACCATGACCAACGCCGCCGCGGTTTGCCCAACCTTGCCGTGCGCCTCGGCCAGCAGGGCAAGCGAGTACGGCAGGAAATCCTCGTCTCTGTTGGCTCGCAACGCGTTCAGCGCCTCGCGCATCAGAGCCACGCCCTTGCTGGCGAACCCGTCTTGGACCAGCAGCCAGCCGCGGTTGAAGGTCCCCGCCGCCACGTAGATGGGAAACCCCTGCTCCCGCCCGAGGGCAAGCATCGCCGTCACACTCTCCGCCACAGCGGGCACCTCCCGGTAAAGCTGCAAGACGGTGAGGGCGCGGTGGAAGGCGAAGCCGATGGTGAATGGCTGCCGAAGCCTTTCCGCCTCCAAGAGCGCATCGCGGCTTCGGGCGCGAGCCTGGTCAGGGTGCCCAAGGATGAGCAGAGCCCACGATAGGTAAGCCAGACACTTCACACGTACGTCTATGCCGTAGGTCAGGATAAAGGAAGGCTGCTGCGCAGTAGCATGGAGCTCGAGCGCTCGCTCCAGGTGCTCGCGGGCAGCACCCAGGCGTCCGAGGGCGAGGTTGACCCACCCGATGGAGAAGTGGCCCGCTACCCGCGCCGGAATGTCCTCCAGTTCGGCCACAGCTAGGGCTCGCTTCGCCAGCGCCAACGCTGGGGCTAGCTCGGCTCGGCTGAAGTGGAAAACGATGAGGCCGTACAGCGCCGGCACCAGCAGTGACGTCTCGCCGGTCTGCTCGCAGAGCTCGGCCGCGCGCGCGTAGGCCCGCCCGGTCTCCGGCACCCCGGTGCCGCAGCCAGCGTGCAGCGCACGGCCCAGCGTAAGCTGCAGGCCCAGCTCTCGGCGGCGGCGCTCGGCGACATCGGGCAGGCGCGCCAGCAGCGCGATCCCCTTCGTGAGCTGTGCGATCGCCTCGGCCATGGCAGAGCGGGCGATCGCCTGTTGCCCAGCCCTCTGCCAGTACTGAACTGCCGTTTCGATCAGCCCTGCCTCGGCGCAGTGGTTGGCGAGCAGCTCGGGCTGCGCCTCGGTCAGGTCCGGGAACTGCTCCTCCAGCACTTGAGCGATCCGGGCGTGCAGTTGCTGGCGGCGCGATTTGAGAAGAGTGCCGTAGGCCGCGTCCTGGACCAGGACGTGCTTGAAGCTATAGGTGGCCTCGGAGGGCGCCCCGCGGCGGAAAATCAGCTCGGACTGGACGAGCTGGTCGAGGGCGGCGTGCAGCTCTGGCTCCGGGCGGTCGGCGACCGCAACCAGCAACGCATGGGAAAACTCACGGCCGATCGCGGCGCCGATCTGCGCCACCTCCTTCACGGGAGCGAGGTGGTCGAGGCGCGCGAGCAGCGAGTCGTGCAGCGTCGCCGGAATCGCGAGCGGGCGCAGGGGGCCGCAGAGCTCGTAGTGGTCGCCGGCGTCGGTGAGCAGGCCGGACTCGAGCACCGCCTTGGTCAGCTCCTCGACGAACAGCGGCACGCCGTCGGTCTTGGCGAGGATATGCGCGCTGACCTCGGCCGGCAAAGCCTTGGCTCCGACCACCCGCTCCACCATCGACGCACCGTCGCGCCGCCCGAGCCGGTTCAGCGCCAGCGCGCTCACGTGCGGCTGCCCCGCCCACGGCGGCGTGAACTCCGGTCGGAAGGTCACAACCAACAACGCCGGGATCTGCGACAGCTTCTCAATCGTCTGCGTCAGAAGCTCCAGCGTCGTCGGATCGATCCAATGTACGTCCTCGTGCACCACCAGCACCGGCTGCTCGGCCGCCAGTCCTGCGAGCTGGTCCAGCAGCGCTTCGAGCGTCAGCTCCTTCTGGCGCTGCGGCGTCAGCTCCAGCGCCGGGTAACGCTCGCCGGTCGGAATCCCGAGCAGCGCGGCGATCATCGGCACGGCTTGATCGAGCTTGTCCGTGCCGCCCGCCAGGAGCGCCTCGAGCTTGGCGAGCCTCGCCTCGGTCGGATCGTCGCGCTCGAAACCGGCGGCACGCTCCAGGTGTGTGACCACCGGGTGCAACGGGCTGGTCTGGTGATACGGGGAGCACTGGTGCGTAACTCGGAGATGGGGCTGGGCGGCGATGCGCTCGCGCAGCTCCCGCACCAGGCGTGACTTACCGATCCCGGGCTCGCCCGAGAGCAGCACAACCTGACCCTCACCGCCCTGCGCCTGCCGCCAGCGGCGGAGCAGCAGCGCGATTTCCTCCTCGCGGCCGACCATCGGCATCAGGTCTGTGGTCTGGCGCGCCTCGAAGCGGCCCTCGGCACGACCCTGACCTTCGACCTGCCAAGCGCTGAGAGGCTCGGCGAAGCCCTTGAGGTGCTGCGCCCCGAGGTCGGTCAGCTCGAACAGCCTGCCTACCAGCCGCCGCGTGGTTGGTGCAATGACGACGGCACCAGGCCTTGCCAACTCCCGGAGGCGAGCCGCCAGATTCGGCGTCTGGCCGACCACCACCTCCTCACGCGCTGCACCGGTGGGCATCAGATCGCCGACCATTACAAGCCCTGTCGCGATGCCGACCCGCGCCACCAGCGCCTCGTCCGCTGCTGTGGTCAGCTTGCTCACAGCGTCCACGAGAGCTAGCCCGGCGCGCACCGCCCGTTCGGCGTCATCTTCGTTCGCCCGCGGCCAACCGAAGTAGGCGAGCATGCCATCGCCCACGATCTTGGCCACGTGCCCGTCCCAGTGTGTGACCACGTCCGTGCAGCGCTTCCGGTAGGTCAGCATGAGATCGCTGAGGTCCTCGGGATCCAGCTCGGTCAAGCCGACCAGCTCGCAGAACATCACCGTCAATTGCCGCCGCTCAACTCCAGGGCCGATGATGTCGGGAGGCGGTCCTGCGGTTCCAGCCGTGGCTTGGTCGGGTGGGGCAAGTTCTATAATCGCGTCGAGCAGCTTCTTGCGATCACCCCACAGCACGCCGAGCTCCTCGAGGTCGGTTTCGGCGAGTTCGCTCAGGATGTCGAAGTCGACCTCATTGTCACGGAACGCCTGCTCGTAGCGCTCCAGCCCGAGCTGCCGCAGCCAAGCCCCGATGTCCACGATATCCCTCGCAAGGCGAAATTTGTCGCGACGCACACTCCGTCGAACTCTATCAGAAGGATGGTGTGGAGGCCAGCCCGCGGCCACCCTCCCGAACCCGGCTTGGCCCCGCCTGTCATCAGTCCGCTGCTACGTCGGGTCTTGGCTGTGTGGAAACGGAAAAGGTGAAACAACGCTTAGAAAGCTCATCCCCCATATCGGCAATTAGTAGGCGGAAGTGCTCAGTTTCCGTGCGCCCGGCGCTACTTGAAAGAAATTCGTTCTAGCGATCGTTCTGCTGGATGCGTCACGACCGGCCGCTCCGTATGTCCGGCAGCGGGGGGTGCGGGCCGGGTACCATCTGTCAGATTTCGACCACTAGCATCCGGCGCTGCCGGTTTGAATACCTTCCTCGCCGGCGCAACGCGCGCCGGCCGGGTCACATCAGCCCGGCTTCCTTGTAGTAGCGCGCCGCACCCGGATGGAGCGGGGCCGAGAGCGACGCCTTGACCATGTCCTCCTTCTTGAGCCTGGCAAAGGCCGGGTGCAGCGCCTTGAAGCGGTCGAAGTCTCCGAACACCGACTCGACCACCTCGTAGACCTCCTCGTCCGGCATGGCGCTGAACGTCACCAGGGTCGCGCGTACGCCGAAGGTCTGGGTGTCGGTATCGGTGCCCGGGTAGAGGCCGCCGGGGATGACCGCCTTGGCGTAGTACGGGTTGGCGGCGATCAGCCGGTCGACCGCGGGTCCGGTGACCGGGATCAGGCGGGCGCTCACCACCTTCGTCGCCTCCAGGATCGCGCCGGAGGGGTGGCCGACCGTGAACACGACCGCGTCGACCTGGTTGGCGGCGAGCGCATCGGCCTGCCGGGTCGAGTCCAGCTCCGAGACGTAGGCGAAGTCCTCCATGGTCCAGCCCTTCGCCTGCATCAGCTGTTCCATGGTCGCGCGCTGGCCCGAGCCCGGATTGCCGATGTTGACCCGCTTGCCCTTCAGATCATCGAAGGTCCGGATGCCGGAATCGCTGCGCGCGACGACGGTGAACGGCTCGGGGTGCAGCGCGAAGAGGGCGCGCAGCTCGGCAAAAGCGTCCGCGGACGCGAACGGCCCTTTGCCGTAGTATGCATCGTATTGCAGGTCGCTCTGGACGATGCCCATGTCGAGCGCGCCCGAACGAAGGCCATCGATGTTGGCGATCGAGCCCTCGGTGCTGACCGCCTCGCAGCTCATCCCCTTTGCCTTGAGGGTCGGGTTGGCGACGCGGCAGACGGCGCCGCCGGCCGGGTAGTAGACCCCGGTGACGCCGCCCGTGCCGATATAGATGGTGCCGGGCGCCTTCTGCGCCGGCATGCCGGCCTCGGGCTGGTTCTGTGGCGGCGCCGGCGCCGGGGACCGCCCCCCGGTCGTACAGGCGGTAAGCGTTGCCGCGAGCACCAAGAGCGTGAACTGGCAGACGTTGAGGCGCATCATCCCTTCTCCGCGGATCGGCATGCGAAACGCCGGGCGGACCGCCCGGCGGGGGCAGTTCTGCCTGCATTCGAGCCCGCGGGCAAGGCTGGAGCGCGCTCGGGGACAGTCCCCCCTCGTTAAGGCGTTGTCTGCTCAGGGATCGAAGGTTATCTGGCTTCGTCCTGTGCTAATCCGGGCCTGTGAATTCTGAACCTCGTGGGTCGAAGATGCAAGGAGCAACACAACCTCCGCTGGCCATCCCGCGGGTGATCGGGCATCGGGGCGCGGCCGCGGCGGCGCCCGAGAACACGCTCGCCGGACTCCGGAAGGCCAAGGAGCTTGGCGCCGGCTGGGTCGAGTTCGACGTCAAGCTGACCCGGGACGGCGTGCCCGTGCTGATGCACGACGAGCGCCTCGAGCGGACCACGAGCGGGCAAGGGCGGGTCGCCGAGACAACGCTCGCCGCCATCGAGGCGCTCGATGCCGGGGCCTGGTTCCAGCCGGCGTTCCGGGGCGAGCGGGTGCCGACCTTCGAGGCGGCGCTGGCGCTCTCTGCCGAGCTTGGCCTTGGCGTCAACGTCGAGATCAAGCCCTGCCGCGGCCGCGAGGCGGAGACGGCGCGGGTGACCGTCGAGACCCTGCTCGCGCACTGGCCGGAGGCCATGCCGGCGCCTCTGGTGTCGAGCTTCGCGCCGGTCTGCCTGGCGGTCGCGCGTGAGATCGCGCCGGCGCTGCCGCGCGGCCATCTCGCCCGGGCCCTGCCGCGCCGCTGGCACGCCGCGATGGCGGCGCATGGCTGCCGCACGCTGCACCTGAACCACCGCTGGCTCAGCGCCCGGCAGCGAGCTGCCGTCCTCGCCGCCGGCGTACCGCTGCTCCTCTACACGGTCGACGCTCCCCGGCGCGCGCGCCAGCAGCTTGCCACAGGCGTCACCGCGGTCATCACCAACCGGGTCGGCGAGGTCCTGGCCGCGCTGGCCGGCTGAGGCGAGCGTGCCGAGCGAGGGCCGGATCGGCGTGCCTCGGGGTGAGCGGTCAGGGCGGCTGCGCTCGCGCGACCGCTGGGCCGGGAAAACAAGATCTTATATAAACCCGGGCCGATCCGTCCCGTCAGGCCCGCCATCAACGCCACCACCGGCCCCACAAGGCCCCAAGTCGAGCTCCGAAACACACAATATGATGCGACCTTCCCACAAATACCCCCAACATCTAGTGTTTGTGGACGGGCACTAGCTAAGCCTGCACCAAAGACCACCGACCGAGGTCTCGACCGCGTTCAGCCACGAGGACGAGATCGGCGTGACGTGCAAAGCGCGAATGGCGCGCGAACCAACGCAGCACCTTGGGATGTTTGTGGCTGCCGTAAATTG
>JBKPDM010000084.1:0-10327 GCA_046727895.1 Pseudomonadota bacterium
ACGGCATCGGTCAGCGGATCATGGATCGCCGAGTCCAGGCCGACCCCGTGCAGGGTCGTGACGTTCCAGCTGGCGAGCACGCTCAAGCCTACCGTATCGACGCGCCGCATCAGGGCCCCGTCGGGCAGCCACAGCTCGCCATCGATCGTGGCTTGGTTCTCCCAGGCGTCGGTGAAGCCGCCGGCAGCGTAGTCGCCAGCCAAACTGTCCTCGGGCTCCAGGGTATCGGGGTCGCAGGCGAACAGCCCGGTGGGGCAGCCGATCAGGACACGGTCACTGGCCCGGTCGTAGGTGATGCCGCCCGGCGCCGACCCGGCCGGAAAGCCAAGGTCGTTCTCCAGATGGTAGGGCCCGTGGACGGTGAAGGTGGCATCGAGCCAGGCGGCCCAGCCCTCGCTGCCGGAGAGTGTCTTCGTCAGCACGTACAGCCGGCCACGCTCGGGATCGAGGGCGAGGTCCTTGCCCCGCTGGCCAAGATCGACCGAAGCCGCGAGGGCCGGAGCACCGCCCGCGGCACCGAAGTCGATCACCAGGAGCGGGCTGACCAGGCTGCTGATGGCGACCAGATAGCGGCCGGCGAACACCAGCATCTCACCGATCGTGTAGGAGCCGTAGCGATACCAGGACTTGGCTGCGAGAGTATCGGCATCGAGGCGGGCGAAGGAGCCGCTGATACAGACGAAGAGATCGCCCGAGGAGGGATCGACCGTGTAGCCGACGATGGTGGGCGTGCCCGGCCACCCGTTCGCCTGCCACCAGGCGAAGATGGTCGGATTGGTCTCGTCGACCCGCTCGCGGAAGATGACCTGGCCGCTCACGCGGTCGATCTTGAGCAGCCAGGCGCTCCAGAGGTTGTAGATGTAGGGCCGTCCGGGATCGAGGATCCAGCCTGCTTTGCCGTAGTCCTCGACCCCCTGGCCGAAGACATCGAGGTGCTGGTTCGGGTGCACGATCGGGGCCGCGCCCACGACCTCGGCGGTGATGTTGGGGATGCGGTTGCCGAAGTCCCTGAGCGGCAGCTCGTCGAAGGTCAGGTAAGCGAGCCCGCGGCAGGCCGGCACACCCCCCTGGTGCATCTCGATCACGGGATCAGGAGCCTGGGTCTCGCTGCCGAGGTGCAGGCGATAGATGTGCTCGCCGTAGCGGAAGCTCCGACCGTTGATCGAGCTCTCGGCGAGGTCGACGAGCAGCTTGCCATCGGCCCAGATCCGGCGGATGGCATCGACCGGCCCCCTCGCGAAGGCGACCGCGAATGTGGCGAAATACTCGTAGGACACGACGGTCTGCCCGCCACCGCCCTTGCCGCTGCTCTGCTTGTGGCGCTTCTCGATCAGCGGCCTCGCCCAGATGACGTTCCCCGCCAGGCGCATCGACCCGAACACCTGCGGGATGCCCATGCCATAGGTCGAGGCCTGGACCTGGAGGTCGCCGAGGCGGGGTCCCTCGACCTTCTGCTGCTGGCCTCCGGCGAAGAGCGCGGCGCCGATGAAGGAGCCGACCAGCCAGCCGGCCTGGGGCGCGCCGAAGATCGAGCCGACGGCAGCGCCGGCGGCGGCGACAGTGAGCTGAGCCATGGGTCAGGAAGCGGGCGGTCTGAAGCTGTAGGCGGCGACGATGCGCTCGAGCCACTTCGGATCGGCGCCGTGCTCGACGCAGGCGCCGGCATCGGCGTAGGCGTGGATCAGCGAGAACGGCTCGCCTCGGTCGCCCACGATCGCAAGATGCTGCGGATGCCGGGTGAAGCGCATCAGCAGGACGTCACCCGGAGTGGCCTCGGTAATAGGCCTGGGCATGAAGTGCTGCTCGCACAGCGCCCGGAGCTGCTGTCCATCGGGAATGCGGCCGTAGGCGCGGGTGTCGAACTCGAGCAGGCCGAGCTCATTGCCGACGCCGACGATCAGCCCGCCGCAGTCGACGGCGACGCCCTTGAGCCGGCCCTGGTGGCGCCAGGGCGTGCCGAGCCACTCGCGCGCCGCCGCCAGGATGTGCTCAGATCCGGCGCGGCAAGGAGGGTTGGCGTGGCGGCTGCTTGCCGTGCCGGCCAGGAATTCAACTCTGCGCATCGGGGTAGCTCAGCACCTGATCGTTGCCGGGGACGTGCGGGAAGCCGCGGAAGTTGACCGTGTTGTCGAACTTCGCCTGGCAGGTCGCGAAACTCTTGTCACAGCCCGGGTGGATCGTGAACGCGTCGCCGGTCTGCATCGGGTAGAGCGCCGGCAGGAACAGCGTGAGCGTGTTCGTCGCCGCATCCCAGCTGCGCGCCGCGACCGTCTGACCGGCGTTGGCGCCGCCGGTCCAGGTCAGCTCGCCGCCGTCATACCAGCCGGTCGTCTGCACGAGCGACGTCTCGAAGATCGTGGCGCTTGTAACAGCCGTGACGATGCCGCTCTCCTCGAGCGCGCCGAGATCGACGCCGCAGCGGGCATCACCGAGATCGGCGGCGCAGTCCGGCGCATAGATTTCGCCCACGGTCATCTGAAGCTTCTGCGTCATGCCGCGCAGCTCCGCGACATACATGCCATCGCGGATCGTCACCTCGCCGAGCCAGCCGCGCCGGAGCTTCAGGATCCCCTGGCCCAGGCCCTGATAGTTGACCAGGAACATCCGGACCTCGGCGAAATCGTACTTGCCGGCCCGTAGGTCGTCCTCGGTAATCCCGTCGTCCGAGAACACACTCTCGACGTCGAGGTTGTCGATCGCGAGGTCCGCCGTGCCACGGATCGCTGTGCGCGTGTAGCCGCTTGCCGCGTTGTAGGTGACGCCATCCACTTCGAGGTCGCGGACATGATCGGTGAAGCCGAGCACAACGCCGTCGCGCCGCGTGATCTGCCAGCACGTGGCAAGCGTCGTCACCTCGCCCGCGAGATGCTGGGCGAGGCCGGCGCTGATGGTCTTCGACATGGCTCAACCTGATTTGGCGAAGGAAATGCGTGAGAAATGGCCGGGATCGACACCGTCATGCGAGCCAGCAGGTCAGGCTCGTAGGGCGGGACTTCGCGCGCCCGCGGGGTAACCGTTTCATCACCTCCACGCGGCAATCCTCAAGGGATGCCCTGGGACCGCTCAATGCCCCCGACCGCGCGATGGCGGCACCGTTCCGCACGGCTCCGCCGTTTTCGGCGTTGGGCCCCGTTGTTGGCCCTCATAATCGCCGTTCTTGCCTTGGGACTCGTGCGCAGTCCATGGCCGCTGCTCACAACGCTGAGGCACATCGCCGCCTCCCCCAACTGCGCCGCAGCGCGCGCCGTAGGCCTGGCCCCTGCCTACAGGGGGCAGCCCGGGTATTGGCCGAGCCACGATCGGGACGGCGACGGTATTGCCTGCGAACCCTGGCCACATCCGGACAGGCACCCGCCGAGGGTAATTCGCGGATAGCGCCCCGTCCCTTTCACGGTACGTCAGGTCCTGAGCTCGACGATCGGGATCTGCTGCCAGCGGTGGAGGTGGAAGTTCTCGATCATGACCGCCATGTGGTCGGTGTCGAACCGCACCGGGACGTCGAATTCGAAGTCGGCGGTGATCGCCACGCCCGCGGCCGGCGCCGTGCCGAAGGTAACCACGCCGGTGGTCGCGTCGACCGACCAACCCGAGAGCTGTTCCACCCCGTCTTTGTAGACGTGCACCGTGCCGGCGACCGGCTTGGTGATCGTTCGGACCTCGATGACGCTGCCCGAGGGGTAGCGCTTGACGAGTTGGAACTGGGTCTCCGCGTCGTCGCCAGTGCCGAGTAGCTGGCCCGTCGTCTTGTAGTCGGTCCAGTCCTTGAACCGGAAGCCGTAGGCTCTGCCCTTGCGGGCACGGAAGAAGGCGATCAGCTCGTCGAGCTGCTGTTGGCTCTTGAGCCCGCTCGCCACGTCCCAGCGGCCACGCGCCTCGGCCCAGTCGACATTGCGCTGCTCGTGCCCGGCGCCGGTGACCACCGTGGTCGCGAACTCCGGTCCGCCCGTGGCACCGTAGGCGATGTTGTCCGGGAAGCGGACCTCGTGGAAGCCGCTCATCGACCCTGCCTATCACCGTCGGACCGCAGCCAGCGCATACCGCTCTTGCTCGCCGGCTCGCTCTGGCATAGCTCTGCTAGCATGGAACGAACCAAGAACACCCCGCCGCGCTATGCCATCCGGCTCGACGATCTGCGCGCCTGGCATGTGATCGTCGCGGCCTGTCCGGTGTGCGGAAGACGCACTCACATCGATGCCAAGCTGCTGCAGCACGGCCGCCCGCCGTACACCAGGCTGCTCGACCTCGAGCGGAAGCTTCGCTGCGGCGGCTGTGGCAATCACCAAAGCAACACCCTGACCGTCTCCATGGCGCCGCGGAATTGACCTCGGTTCAACGGTTGCGGCCCGCCCGGTCGATCGCCCGTGCCATCTCGGCTGCGATCTGGCCCTGGCTCGCGCGGAAGGAGTTGGCGTCCGCCGCCGTGACGTTGATCATCACCGTGATCGGCCGGTGCTCGCGCCGAGTCTTCTCGTCCCGGACGAGCCGCTCGGGCGGCACGACCAGCTCGCCGCGCCGGGCGATGATCGGGACCTCGTCGGGCAGCAGGCCGGAACCCGCGAAGCCGCCTGCGTGGTAGCGGGGCGCATGCTCGAAGACGCCGGGATCGGCGTAGCGCACGCCCGGCGGTCGCTCGCCCACGACGCCGCCCTCATGGAACAGGCCGAACCCACCGCCGGCGAAGGCGCCCTGCAGCAGCCCGGCGATCGGAGCCGTGATGGTCTGGCGCACCGCCATCCGCGTGATGTCGGCGAGCACGCTGTCCGCCAGGCCCTTGATCTCCAGCTTGCCGGTCGTGACGAAGCCGGTCAGAGCGTCCTCGGCGCCCGAGAAGGCTTGCCCGAACGCCCGCTCGGTCGCGCTCGCGGCGTCCTGGCTCTCAGCCACGTAATCCTTGAGGAAGCGCGTCGCGCCATCGGTCCAGGCCTGGCTCGAGCGCAGCGCCCGGTCGTTCGCCTCCTCCACCGCCCGTGTGTAGGTCTGCTGGTCGATCGCGCCGGCCGCGAGCAGCTCGTTCAGCTTCTGGACCTCGGCCGCATACTGCTCGCTCGCCGTCCGGGTTCGATCAACGACCGAGCGGCCCTCGTCCATCAGTCGCTGCCGCGTCTGGAGCGCCTGCTGCTCGTCGTACAGGGCGCCGGCCAGCTCTTCGACCTCACGCCGCTGCTGCGCGGTCGCTTCGGCCGAGAGCCGGCTCTGAGCTTGGGCAACGAACCGCTCACGGTCGGTCTGCGCCAGCGCCGCGCGCTCGACGTTCAAGCCCTCGACCACCCGGTCGTTGGCAGCCCGGACCTTGTCGGCCGCCTCAGCCTCCTTGGCGCGCAGCTGCGAGATCTGGGCTTCGCGCACCGCCGCCGACTCTTCGATCACCCGGTCGACCTGCTCGGCATTGCTGCCGTCCTTGGCCCGGAGCGCCTCGATCTCCGCGACCCGCCGCTCGTGCTCCGCGATGATCCGCTGGCTACCCTCGTGGGTGATGCTGAACAGCGTGCTCTCCAGATCCTGCTGGATGCGCTGCAGGCGCTCGGTCCGATCCTTGACCCCCGCCGTGTCGTCGGGCGCAGGAGATAGAGCGGGTCGCGAGCCCGGCTGCTCGGGCGGCCCCTCGAGGAAGGCGATCCGGGCCTGCGTCTGGCCGCGCACGCGCGACAGCTCGTCGATCTTCTTCTGCAACGCGCTGATCTGGGCGGTGTCAATGAAGGTCGTGAAGCCGAGCGTCGGTGATTTGCGCAGTTCGTCGATCCGACCCTGCAGTTTCGCGATCGTGCTTTCGGTCAGATCGAGCTCGTAGCCCAGCGTGCGCAGGCTCTTCTCCTCGGGCGCATCGAACAGGCGCTCCCAGGCGATGCCGGCCTTGCCGGCGACGTCGGCGAGCCAGCTCGAGAGGTCGGCGATCACCGGCGCTGCCTCCAGCGCTGCACGGGTCAGGTTGGCCGAGACCACCTGAGCAAGCGTGTCGAGCTCGGTCCGGGCCCGCTCCGCATCCCGCACCAGGTGCTCGTCGAGCACGATGCCGAGGTCGCGGGCGCGCTCGCGCATCTGGTCCAGGGCACCGCTGCCGTCGCTCAGCAGGTTGACCAGCGCCACGCCTTCGGAATCGAACAGCTTGAAGGCGAGCCGCACCCGCTCTGCAGGATCCTCGATGCGGGCAAAGGCGTCGGCGACATCCGTCAGCAGGTCCTCGCTCCTGCGCAGATGCCCGTCCTGGTCGCGAAGAGCGATCCCCATCTGCGCGAGGGCGTTCTTGGCCTCGCCCGTGCCCTGGGCGGCCTCAGCGGTACGGCGGACGAAGCGCTGGAGCGCCATGTCGAGGGTCTGCTGCTCGACGCCCGACGCCTTGGCCGCGAACCGTAGCTCCTGGAGCGCCTCGACCCCGACCCCGATTTTGTCCGCGGTCTTGCCGATGGCGTCCGCCGCCGAGATGGACCGGTTCACGAGCGCGGCGAGGCCGCCGACCGTGGTCACGCCGGCGAGCGCGCCGCCCAGCGTGCGGATGCCGGTCCGCAACAGCTCGGCCTGGCGGCCCAGGTCCTTGAGCCCGCCCGAGGCATTGCTACCCGCCGTCTCGATGCGCTTCAGGCTCTGCTCGCCGCTCTGGCCGACCGAGACCAGCTCGGCCTTGACCTGACCGCCGCCCTCGACCGCCAGGCGGATGGCGTATGACTGCGTGCGTCGGGCCATGGATCAGCCTGCGTGTTTGCGAGCCGGTGCCCGCGAAGATCAGAGGGATGGGAGCGTCAAGATCAGGCCACAGTACCTGATGTAAAGTGCGCGCCTTTAGCCCATCGCCGCAGTTCCCCTCTCGCTCCGATGTTTCATGCGATCGAGATAAACCGCCGTCAACGCGATGCCAATGCAAGCGCCGTTGTACAGTATGCCGCCAAGCACTATTAGTTCCCCAGGGATGGGCCCCACCGCCGCTCGTTGCAATAGCTCATCGACACTGACAGCTGGTGTCGGATGTATGATGATTTTGCCAAAATATGCGATTGTCTGGATCAACAGGATCCAAATGTAGTTGTGACGGAGCCGTCGCCCCACGGCTCGAAGGAAGCCGATGTGATAGCGCGGTTCGCGGTAGTCACGTGCCAAGGTCTGTTACCAGCCCCCCTCCATATGCATATCGCCGTCGTCCAACATGGGGGCATAGAGATGCCTTTCCATCCAGCGCGCTCGGGCGCGCCAGACGTTGAAGTAGCGATATCGGCGGGATTCCAACATCAGAAAGAACAGGATCAGAAAGCCAACGAGCACGAGCGGTAATGGCGAAGCGGTCGTGCTCGAGAATGTTATCGAAAGAGCGACGCCTAAGGTGACCACAGACCAGTTCGTGGTATTATCCAGGCGTGTCCGCCAGATCGTGCTGCGGTAAACCTCGCCGCGGTACAGGTGCGCGACTGCGCCGAGCTCGGCAGGAGTGAAATCCCTGGCTGAACTCGTAAGCCGTTGCATGGACGTATCCAAGATCCTCCCTCCCGTAAGCGATGATGGCTCATATTAGCCTGCATGTTGCGGCGACGGGCAATCGGGTTAGGAGAGGTGAATGGCAGCGTAGCTCCGCAGACCGGAAGACGCTATCCCATCAGTGCCCACGGGCTGTGGTAGTGGAAGCATGAACGAAAAAGACCTGCAGCGAATCGCCGCCTGGCTGGTCGAACGCGGCCTGGCCGGCGCCTCGGAGACTGAGCTCCTGCACGGCCTCTGCGAGCGGTGCTGTCAGGCCGGGCTTGCGCTGTCGCGCACCATGATCATCATCGACACGCTTCATCCGGTCTATGAAGGCCGGTTGTTTCGCTGGCGCAGCGACGGCGTCGAGGAAAGCGCCGTTATCGAATACGGCCCCAGCAATGTGGGCGAAGGGGCCGCGAACTGGCAGAGCAGCACCTTCTACCACCTCTGGAAGTCCGGCACGAACGAGCTTCGTCGCCGGATCGGGCTGGGAGACCCTGTCGACTTTCGGCTTCTCGCCACGCTAAACAGGAAGGCCATACGGACTACGTCGCCATGATCCACCGCTTCGCCGCCGAGGGCGCCATGGGCGAGATGGACTGCGTCTATTCGAGCTGGACGACGTCGCGCCCGGACGGCTTCAGCGATGCCGATATGGTTGCCCTGCGGCGGCTCGTGCCGTCGCTGGCGCTGGCAATCAAGTGCGCCTCGCTGGCGCGCATCGCCGGCACCCTGGTCGAGGTCTACCTGGGCCACGACGCCGGCCAGCGTGTGCTGAGCGGCCGCATCTCGCGGGGCGTGGCCGAGCGGATCCACGCCGTCCTCTGGTATTCTGACCTGCGTGGCTACACCACCATCACCGACAGCGCTCCGCCCGGCGAGATCATTCCCCTGCTGAATGACTACGCTGATGCCGTCATCTCCGCGATCCAGGAAACTGGCGGCGAAGTGCTGAAGCTAATCGGCGACGGCGTGCTGGCGATCTTTCGGGCCGAAGATCCCGCGGAGGCCTGCCGTCGCGCGCTGCAGGCGGAGGCCGGCGTGCGGCATCGTCAGCGGGCGTTGAATATCCGACGGACCACGGACGGGCGCCCCGTCACGTCGGTCTACCTTGGCCTGCATATCGGCGACGTGTTCTACGGCAACATCGGCAGTGTCGATCGTCTGGATTTCACGGTGGTCGGCCCCGCCGTCAACGAGACCAGCCGCATTGCCGCGATGTGCCGGTCGGTTGACCGCAGCGTGGTGCTGTCGTCCGATTTCGTGGCGGCGACGCCAGAACCCGAACGAGCGACCCTCGTCTCCGTCGGCCGCTACGCGCTGCGTGGCGTCGGACGCGCGCAGGAGCTGTTCACGATCGACCCGGGCGTCGTGGCGTCGTCGTCGACCTGATGGAGTGCATTGTGGGCGCTCAGTGAGCTCAAGTAAGAGTTGGTGGTGGCGAGGGTACGCCCATCAAGACCGGTCCGGTGAGCGGAACGTTATCCCAGCGACTGCCACATGAGGGAGCGCCGTGGAGAAGTGTGACGCCGTGGCCGATTTCGGAGCCACGAGAGAGGCAACGGTTGCGTCAATCAACGATCAAAGGCGATGTCAGGCGATAAGGCTTCAACCAGCCCGGCCTCTGCGGCGGGAAGCAGCTCCGAGAGCACGCCAAGATCGTAGCCGCGGGCCATGCCAAGCCTCAGTGCCGTGTCCATGTCGATGCCGATCACGTGCCCGCTCGGCGCGAGCCGTAATTGTCGCTGGCAGGCGGGCAGCACCTCCCAGGCCTCGTGCTCCTGTCGACTGATCAAGCCGTGCTCGCGGTACGGGCAGAGGTGTCCGTCGGCTCCGGGCTCGCCTCGGGCGCAGGGCAGGCCGTGCTCCCGACAGGCTCGGCAGTATTCGGGCCCTCCGCCCGGCTGGAAGTGCCAGCGGCAGAGGGCCCGCAGCCGTTTTTTGCGGCGTTCAGCAACACCTGCCGGAGCGTGAACTCCTGGAAGAACCGCTCGCCAACCGGATAGAGCTCCATGACAGCGGCAACGTTCTCAGGCGTCGGGTGCGCCGGGCCGCCCCCCAGCTCGACGCCAGTCCAGCTGGTGATGTGCCGGACCGCGAGCTCGCGGATCAGCTGCGCCTGGTAGAGGCCGCCGCGCTCGCCCTCGTCCGAGAGGTCGGGGAGCCCGTCCAGCGGCAGCCCAGCTTCTGTGCGTTCCCGAACTTGCCGCTCAATCGCCTCGACCGCCCGCCGTGCTGACGCCTGGGCCGCAGCCATGCTCGCTGTGCTCAGTGGCTTTACGGTCACGGTGAGACCATACGGGAGAGCCAACTCATACGGCTCGCAACGGTGCCCGAGATCGATCATTCCTTAACCTCTCGTTAACCATCAACCGCGACGACCCACACGGGCTAAGCGCCGTGTGTTCGGGGTGTTCGACCTCCGCCCTCTCAAAGCCGACCTGCGGCGGTTTGTCCTGGAGTCGAGCTCTCTGGCGAAGGGCGCGCCGCGCTTTGGCCGATCTTCAGGCGCGTCGCCGGCGCAGGTGATCAAACTTTCATGGAAGAGTCTGCCGCCGTGCCTCGTTTGATTCCATGAGAAGCTGCACGCGAGCGCGATCACGGCTCGTGAGTTGGGCCCGCCTGCGAAAACTCTGGTCGCGCATCCAAGCTATGCCGCGTCCTGATCCCCGCGGCGGCACCCACCCAATCGGAGCAATGGACACAATGCAGCGAAACTCTGGCTGATCCACCCTGAGGACTGACTTGGAGGAAGGCATGGCGGTTTCAGCACCCAGATCCAGAAGCGCATCCACCCGGCCTGAGCCGGCAGAGGTGGTCACATTCGGGGCGTTCCAGTTCGCCGGTCATGTGCCGGTCGGCAAGATCGCTGACTTCTACG
>JBKPDM010000085.1:0-6912 GCA_046727895.1 Pseudomonadota bacterium
CCCTACAGCTGGTCGAGCAGGGCCTGACGCCGGGTCTGGTACTCCTGCTTCGTGATGTAGCCCTTGGCGGCCAGATCATCGAGCACATTGAGCTGGTGCTCGACGGTCGCTGCGCTCGGCGCGGCCGGCGCGGCTGGCGCAACCGGCACGACCGGCGTCACGTAGGTTGTGGGCGGCGGCGCAACGTAGGATTCCTGCCTCGGGGTCCGGTTCTGCTCTTGCGAGTGAAAGTAGAGAGCGGACAGGCCGGCGCCACCGACCAGACCACCGACCAGCGGCAGGCCCCAGTCGTTGTGGCCTGCCATGGCCGGCTGGCTGCCGAAGCCCACGGTGAGAAGCGATGCCAGCGCCGCCAGCGCGATGCCCGGTCCGAGTGCCTTGGTCATGTCGTTTCCCCACTTTTCGCGAAGCGCCGAGCCTGCACCTCACCGGCCGGCATGACGCCATGGCTAGCACACTTTGCAGTTCATGACAGCCGGCGTCTGCTCTATGGTGCACGATGCCTGCCCGAGGGCGGAGGCATCACGAACCTGGCCAAGGACCAATGAAATGCTGCGTCGCTTGATCGCCGTGTTAGGAGTGCAAGCCTGTGCGTTCGCGATGGCCACGGCGGCGTGGCCGGCCGAACTGACAAAGGACTACCTGGCGGGCACCTGGGGAGTCGGCGGCGCGGCCGCGTGCGGGAGCGCCACGCCCGAGAACATCACCTTCCGTTCCGATGGCACGTTCGAGGCCAGCCGCGGCGGCCAGGCCACGGCGACCGGTTTTTGGCATCTGATCGAGAACATCCTGGATCTGCACATGGTGAGCTCGCCGGCCTTCTTCGACGACCCGACGACCACGGCCGACGATGCGCTGTCTGCATTCGCCGGCCAGTACAACTATTACTACGCCAAGGCGATGCTCTTCGACGTCGAGGACAACACCTTTCGCATGGTCGCCAGCATGAACAACGCGCTGCGCGGCGCCAACCTCGGCCGCTGCCCCAAATCGGGCTGATATGGGACGGCGGCGGTTTTGGGCCGCTCGCGGACGCCCGGCCTCGACCTAGCGTAGCCCGATCTTGCGAAACGCGTTGGTGATCGGGTAGCGGCGGTCGCGGCCGAAGGCCTTGTGGGTAATCTTGACCCCGGGCGGCGCCTGGCGGCGCTTATACTCGGCGATGTCGAGCAGGTTGGAGACTTTGCGCACCACGTCCGGATCGTGACCCTGCGCGACCAGCTCGCGCGCGGACAGATCCTGCTCGACCAGCCCCTGCAGGATCGCGTCGAGCACGTCGTAGGGCGGCAGGCTGTCCTGATCGGTCTGGTTGGCGCGGAGTTCAGCCGAGGGCGGCTTGGTGATGATCCGCTCCGGAATCACTCTGCCGGCCGGTCCTTGCCCGCCCGCCGGCAGGTGCTGATTGCGCCAGCTGGCGAGCGCGAACACCTTGGTCTTGTACACGTCCTTCAGAACCGAATAGCCGCCGCACATGTCGCCGTAGAGCGTGGCATAGCCGACCGACATCTCGGACTTGTTGCCGGTGGTCAGCACCATCGAGCCGAGCTTGTTCGAGATCGCCATCAGGATGACGCCGCGAATGCGCGCCTGGATGTTCTCCTCCGTGATGTCCGGCTCACGGCCCACGAACACCGGCTCGAGCATCGTGGCGAATGCGTCCACCGCCGGCTCGATTTGGATGCGTTCGAGGCGGATGCCAAGCGCGCGGGCGACCGCCTCGGCATCTTCGGTGCTGGCGCTCGAGGTGTAGCGGGAGGGCATCATCAGAGCGTGCACCCGCCCGGCGCCGAGCGCATCGACCGCGACGGCGGCGGAGAGCGCCGAATCGATGCCGCCGGAGAGGCCGAGGACCACGCCGGGGAAGCGGTTCTTCTCGACGTAGTCGCGCAGGCCCAGGCACAGTGCCCGATAGATCGCCTCGAGATCGATCACCGGGGCGGCCAGGCTGCCGCCGGTGCAGCGCCAGAGCTCGCCCTCGCCCCGCTGCCAGCGCGTCAGGAGCAGCTGTTCCTCGAAGGCTCCGGCCTGCGCGGCCAGGCGGCGATCGGCATTGAGCACGAAGGAGACGCCGTCGAACACCAGCTCGTCCTGACCGCCGACCTGGTTGCAGTAGATCAGCGGCAGGCCGGTCTCGGTCACCCGCGCGACCGCAAGATTGAGCCGCACGTCCTGTTTGTCGTGCTCGAAGGGCGAGCCGTTCGGAACGATCAGGATCTCGGCGCCCGATTCGCCGAGCGCCTCGGCGACGTCCTCGGTCCACATATCCTCGCAGACCATGCCGCCGATTCGGATCTGATCACCGGCGCGACCGCGGAGCGGGAACGCCATGGGCCCGGGCACCGGCCCCGGCGTGAACACGCGCTTCTCGTCGAACACGCCGTAGTTGGGCAGATCATGCTTGTAGCGCGCGGTCACCAGCTTGCCGGCATGCAGCAGCAGCATGGCGTTGTAGAGCTTGCCGCCATCCAGCCAGGGTGCCCCGACGATCAGCGCGGGACCGCCGTCGGCGGTGTCTGCGGCGAGCGCCGCGATGGTGCGCCGCACCGCGTCCTGGAGCGCCGGCTTGAGCACCAGATCCTCCGGCGGATAGCCGACCACGACCAGCTCGGAGAACACGACCAGATCGGCGCCGCCGCCGGCGGCTTCCGCCCGCCAGCGGCGGATCAGGGCGAGGTTGCCCTCGAGATCGCCGACCGTCGGGTTGGTCTGGGCAATGGCGATGGTCAGTTCGGCGCTCACGGCAGCTCCTCGGCTCAGGCGGCACCTCGCGCGGCGGTCCGGATCCAGCTCGACATATAGCCCGGCCGGGCCGAGCGACCTAGGGAACGCGTGCGCGGCGCGCTACGGCATCACGATTCTGCCGCTCGACTGACGCCGCCCGCGACCTAAACCTGCGCGGCGTGGGCCGCAGCCCGCCATTTCTGGAACGCGGCCCAGCGGGCGATCACGTTGTGTGGTCTGCGACCGCGCAGCACGTTCGAGCGCTCGATGATCTCGGCCACCGACTCCTCCTGCCGGTAGGCCATCAGGTGGATGCCGGCGACGCCCTCGATCTCGCGGATCTGCTGGATCAGCTCGATGCAGAGGCGCTTGCCCTCTTCGCGCTGCTTGGGCGCCCGCTCGATCCGCTCGATGATCGCATCGGGGATGTGCACGCCCGGCACGTGCTCGCGGATCCAGCGCGCGGCGCGGGCCGAGGCAAGCGGCCCGACGCCGACCAGGATGAAGCATTTCTCGGCCAGCCCGAGATCGCGGGCCTGGGCCATGAACCGTTCCAGCATGGGGATGTCGTAGCAGTACTGGGTCTGGATGAACTGGGCGCCGGCCGCGATCTTCTTGGCGAGCCGCAGCGGGCGGAAGTCGTAGGGCGGCGCAAACGGGTTCTCGGCCGCTCCGATGAACAGCTCCGGCGGCTTGCTGAGGGACCGGCCAGAGAGAAGTCGGCCCTCGTCGCGCATGATCCGGATGGTCTCGATCAGCGACAGGCTGTCGAGATCGAACACCGGCTTGGCCTCGGGCTGGTCGCCGCACTGGACGCCGTCGCCGGTCAGGCAGAGGACGTTGCCCACGCCCATGGCGGCACCACCGAGCACGTCACCCTGGATGGCGATCCGGTTCTTGTCGCGGCACGAGACCTGCATCACCGGCGCATAGCCGACGCGGGTCAGAAGTGAGCACACTCCGACGCTCGACATGTGGCAGTTGGCGCCCGAGCCATCGGTCGCGTTGATCGCGTCGACCCAGCCGTCGAAGATCGAGGCGCGACGGTACACCTCGAGCGGGTCGGCGGAGTCGGGCGGCGACAGCTCCGCGGTGACCGCGAACTGGCCGGCGCGCAGCACCCGCTCCAGACGACCGCGTGAGGAATGCCCGGGCAGTGGCTCAAGCGGCGCGCCGGGGTCGAGCGGCCCCGGGCTCATCATCTCCGGATGGGCCGCACCAAGGTTGAGAGGGCCGTGGTGCCGGCCGGCGCCGTGCTCGTTCATGCCTCAGGCTGCCTTCTGCTTGTCGATGGCCGCCTCGGCGCTCCTCGAGCGGGCGCCCCTTTCGAGGCGACCTCGGCGGCGCCGGCGCGGCGGCTGCGCAGCACGCCGAGCCAGGCCGAGCGACCCCAGAGGCGATGATCGATCGGCTTCTGGACCGCGAGGATATTGTCGCCCCCTGCCATCCGCCGGCTGCCCTGCCAGGCTTCGACCCAGACGCAGCGCATCGACGGCCGGACCTCGCACATGCCGTCCGGCCGGACGCCGCCACAGGGGCCGTTGCGCAGGTTCTTCGGGCAGTTCATGGGGCATGACGCGCCGGTCGAGCTGAGCGCACACCGGCCACACATCTGGCAGTCGAACAGCAGGCCCTTGACGCCGCGCTCGACCGCCGCGACCGGCCGCTCGAGCCGCTCGTAGCCGATCCGGCGCAGCAGCGGATCACTGACGACCAGCAGCCGCTCAAAGGCCGCGTAGACGCCGCCGAGCAACCCGGCATGGCGAACCGACCAGAGACGTACCGCGTACATCGCCTCTCCTCCCGCGGTCCACGCGGGACCTCGGCCGTGCGGCCCGAGGGTAATATCGCACAAGCGTCGCCTGCAATCATCCCCGCGACGCCGCCACCCGGCGAGCTGGATCAGCCGCGCGGTTCATCGACCTCGCCGGCGACGACCGGCGGTTCCCGCGACTCGCAGTTTCAACTTGCGATGGTTATAATCTGCCGGCCGCGCGGCCTTGGATCATGTTTGAGGCAATTGGTGGTGGAGGAATGGGCTGACTCATCGCGTCGGATTAACCAGAATGCTCTGAGCCTGGGTGAGGAGGATGGCGAAGATCCAGCGACGCGATGCCTTGAAGGGCGCGGTCGTCGGCGCCTTGGCTGGCGTGACGATCTTCGCGTCCCGCAGGGCCCTCGGCGTCCGCGACCAGAAGCTGATCTACTGGCATGTGCCGACCTTCACGCCGGCCGCGGACGACGTCGCGCGCGACCAGTTCGAAGAATTCCGCAAGATGGCCGGCCTCCGGGAGATCGAGGCCGCCTTCGTGCCGACCGCCGACAGCGAGCTGATCGCGCGCCTGTCGGCGGCGATCGAGGCCGGGGCCCCGCCCGACGTGGTTCGTCTGCCCGATTCCTACGTCCAGCTGTATCACGCCCAGGGGCATGTGATGGACGTGACCGACGTGGTCGAGCGGATGCAGGGCCACCAGGGCGGTGTCTTCGATCCCTGCCTGCGCGCGGTCGGTCATGCGGGCAAGTGCTGGGGCGTGCCGTTCGCGATCAGTCCCTGGCTGATGCACGCCCGCATCGACATGCTGAAGGAACATGGCCTCGACTATCCGCGGACCTGGGACGCCTTCGTCGAGACCTGCCTCAAGATCCAGAAGCCGCCCTTCCATGGCTTCGGCATGGACCTCGGCCTGACCGCGGATGCCACCGACAACATCATGCAGGTCTGCTGGTGCTTCGGCGGCCGGACCTACGATGCCGACGGCAGCCCCGCCTTCGACAACGAAGGCAACGTCAAGGGCTTCGCCTTCATCAACGAGATGTACAACAAGCACGAGATCATCCCCAAAGGCGTGGTCGGCAACCGCGACACGGCATGGAACAACAAGGCCTATCAGTCGGGTCAGGTGGCGTTCATCACCAATCCGGCTGGTGTCTACGCCTATCTGTCGAGCGAGGACCCGGAGCTGATGAAGAAGACCGGCCTGTTCGGCGTCCCAGCGGGCCCGGCCGGCGCGGTCAATCGGATCGACACCTTCTCGCTAGGCCTGTTCAAGCAGGCGCCCTATCCGGACCTGGCCAAGGGCCTCGCCGAGTACTTCATGGAGCCGACCCGCTACAACGAGGTGATCGTCAAGAACAACGGCCGCCTCGTGCCGGTCTATCCGGATCTGCTTAAAGACCCCTGGTGGACCGAGCGCCCCGAGTTCGAGGAATTCATCGAGGTCGCCAGGACCGGCGCGCCGATCAGCTTCGAGGCGCCGCCCTCGGGCGCGTCGGGCGAGGTTCTGGCGACCCACGTCATCCCCGAGGCCTTGCAGGCGGTGCTGACCGGCGGCGTCGATCCGGCCGAGGCGGTCGCGCGCGCGCACCGGACGATCGCCGCGATCGCCGAACGCTTCGCTCAACAGAAGGGTTGAGCGCCGGATCTCGCCCTCGGCCGGGGCTAGCGTCACGCCCGTCCAACTAAAACTTTGGCGCGAGTGCGAAGATGACAAATCTATCAGGGGCGAATTTGCCATCACCATTCGAGGGCGCGAGTAAGACTCTTGTCCTGCGGGCTGAGATGGGATATTTCCTTAAACTAGAAGGAATAGCCGACCGGGCGTAAGGCAACCGCTTGTTACCGGCGAGGAGGCTTATCTCGCTGCGCAGGGCGCAGTTGCACGTAGTGTCGCCGGATGCAGCAGGCACCAATTTCGTCGTCGCAGGTGCGACCCCATCGGAGGAAACCGTCATGGCCGAAACCAATCACACGATGGCAATGGGTTGGTTGCCCGATTTTCCCGACTTCCGCGACTACACGGTCGAGCAGGACGAGGTCAAAGGCCCGTTGAAAAAGGCTGGAGTGACCAAGCCCCTGAAAAGTCCACCCGCTTCTGCCGATCTCAGGCCATGGTGCTCGCCAATCGAGGATCAGTCAAACCTGGGCGCCTGCACCGCCCACGCCGGCGTTGGACTTGTAGAATACTTCGAGCGGCGGGCGTTCGGTAAGCACACTGACGCCTCGCGGCTGTTTCTTTACAAGGTAACGCGCAATCTGATGCGGATGACGGGCGACACGGGCGCCTTCCTTCGCACGACGATGGGCGCCATGACCTTGTTCGGCGTGCCGCCCGAGGAGTACTACGAATACGTGATCGCCGATTTCGACAAGGAGCCGCCCGCCTTCTGTTACGCCTTCGCCCAGAGCTACCA
>JBKPDM010000086.1:0-1959 GCA_046727895.1 Pseudomonadota bacterium
CGGCAATGTGACGTTGTTTAAAAATCTTGAGAGTGTTGCAACAGCACCACAGTTGCTCGAAGAAATCCGCAAGACGCGGGTTTGCGCAATGGGCTTTCCTTAGCGTGGCTTGACCGGTCGCCTAAATTCGAAATCGCCGCGCAGTTCGGCATGCCAGTGCGCCACGATAAAAATGCAGATACGAAATCTGTTTGGGGCAGTAACCAATGCGACCACCCCGCGAGGATCTCAGAACGGCACGGTCTAGGCCTCGGACACTCTCAAGGAGGAGTTTCGTCCTGAAGTGGCGGGTCCTCGCTTCGTATTGTCCAAGTTGGCGGACGTGGTCGCCCTCGTTGTCGAGACAGGCGGCCAGAGCGAGTCAGTCTTGCTTCGGTTACAGCACCACTACAGTCGCGCCCATCTTCACCCGGCTGTAGAGATCGATCACATCTTCATTGGTCAGCCGGATGCAGCTCGATGAAATCGCATGTCCGATCCATCCTGGCTGGTTCGTGCCGTGGATGCGATACAGCGTGTCCTTGCCGCAGGCGTAAAGGTAGAGGGCGCGGGCACCCATTGGATTGTGCGCACCGCCGCGTCCATCCCGGCCACTCTTCCTTGCGTCCGACCATGGCCACGCCGGACCAGGCCTGACCATACTCCCCCACGATCGCGCCGTAGCGAATCGCCTTGCCTTCGGGCAGCACGAAATAGACGTAGCGCGCACCGGTAAACCCCGCCATGGGGCGACGGGATTTCAGCGCTCGATACGCGGAGGAACTCTCCCTATTTCCCCCATCCGAGCCCTGACAGTATCGCTTGATGCTCAGTTAGCTGAGCAGGCTCGCAACCGCGATCACGACCCCAGTGACCCATGCGACCAAGCAGACCACCTTCACGCAAATCGCGCAGCTCACTATGAAAAACCGACTGCCGACGAGCTTCGCGTTCCGAGAATATGTGGAGGTCGGTGGCCTCGTCTCCTATGGGGTGAACTTCTCGAGCATGTACCGGCGCGCTGCCGACTGCGCCGACGCAGCGGCTCGTTGCGCACGAGTGCGCTCGGCGCTGGCAAACCGAGCACCTCGCGTGCTGCCGGCAGCGCCGCATCCGCCATGGCGGCGTGGCCTTCCGCGGTCGGGTGCACCGCGCCGCCATAGACCGCCGCGAATATCCCCCAGATCGCATCGTGGAGGTCGCTCGGCTGCAGCACGGCGGGCAGCCCTTCCGGATAGGTCATCGCGGTAAAGTAGCTGTCGTTTGCGGTGCGGATCCAACGCGCGCGCGACGCGTAGGGCCGGAAGTCGCTTGCCGGATAACCGCAGGCCATCGGCTCCGTCGCGCCTTTCGTGAGACTGCTCTCGAAGGTCTCGCCTTTGCCCGAAAAGCATTCCCGATCGAAGGCGGGATCGTCTGCGGCGCGTGCACACGCGCCATGCAGCGCAAACGCCAGCTGGTGAGCTTCCACAAAGGTCATGCGATCGGTTGATGGATTACGGCAGCTCTTGCCGTCTTCGCAGCGCGCGAGCGCCTTGATCCCGGGCAGAAATCTCTGCGACACGAACTCGACCGCTTGACGAAGCCGCCCGCCATCCACCGCGAAGGCCGGATGCACGTCGAAGCCGTCTCGTCCGCCCGGGCACGGCGTGTTGGGACCGGCGAGCGCCGGGTTGCCATAGGTGACGTAGACGACGCGCGACAGATTTCCGCCGACGAGCGGCTTGAGCGCCACGCGCGCCTTGGCGAAATTCCCTGGCAGCTCGCGCTCGAGGACGTTCTGGGCGTCCTCGACCGAAGCAAGGATGCCGGCGCGACTGAGCAGGCTGCGTTCCGTCGCCGCCTCGATCATCACATTGGCGATGAGCCCGGAGAAGAAAATGTCGTTGGCTCCGATGGTGAGCAGCACCAGATCGAGACTGCGGTCGGCCTGGTGGCCGCGCGCCGCCGCCAGGAGCTCCGTC
Organism: Pseudomonadota bacterium; assembly: GCA_046727895.1. Lineage (GTDB taxonomy): Bacteria > Pseudomonadota > Alphaproteobacteria > Geminicoccales > Geminicoccaceae > DATAOG01. The sequence goes on from JBKPDM010000086.1 coordinate 1,944, forward strand.
AATTCAGCGATCTGGG
>JBKPDM010000087.1:0-5129 GCA_046727895.1 Pseudomonadota bacterium
ACCACGCGGTGCCGATGCTCTGCACGCCGCTGTCGCCGGCATCGCTCTCCTTGGTGGTGCCGAAGAAAAGCGCGCCGTTCTGGTGCATCGAGATGTGCCGGTAGCCTGAGCCGCCGAAGGCGCCGGTTGAGGGCTTCGCGCCGGCCCCGTCTTGGCCCGTCCCTCGGGTTCTGGATTCAGCGCCACAATGTGGTGATCAGGAACAAGATCCCGACCGGCCTTAACTCCAGCGGCCTCACACCGAGCGCCCAGGACAGCAACCCAGGGTGAGCCTTCGCCCCCAGCCTGGCGATGATCCTCCCCATGAGCCGGACGTGCACGGTGAGGTCGACGAGCTGTAATGCTATGTGCACGCGGTGGAGGGTCTTCTCCCGTTGTGCTCTTCTTCCCGACCTTCTCAAGGCCGTTAACCCGAGTCGCCGCTTTGGTAGGTCAACCAGGATGGTATCGTGCGCGGCCGTAATCAGAACGGCATCATCATTCAGAACAGCACGTAGCTCTCCAACAAGATCCAAAGCAATCTGGAGCCGTCTCACCCTGGCATCTCTTCACGAGCGCGCACTTTCAGTATGCCGTTGAGCTTCCATACCGCGTATTCTGTACTCGTTCCTGTGGCGATGGGAACGTGGACCTCAAGATTTTCAAACTCCCACGTAACCTCGGCCTTGCGCCCGGTTAGCAAGTCAAAAAGAACAATGGCGAAGTCGGGCCAGGTCGCTTTTTCTGCTTTGTCATTCATGTTCTCTCTCCCACAAGACGGGCGACCAACGCCATGTCAGCTTTGCGGACTAAGAACCCCCCCGAGGGATCTTCCGTGGTCGAGGCTCCTATCGCTGAGGGCTGCTGGCGTGGGAGCCTCGCTGAACCATCCGAGGGCGTAGCGCATCACGACGATCACAATGGTCGCAACGGCCATTGTGTACCAAAGACGCCTGCCCTTGAAGAGGGAACCGCAGCCGCTCCAGAGGCCGCCCGCTGGGTGCCTTAGGGGCGCCACGGCGCCACGAGCTGCGACGACGCACAAATGGCGGATGGCGTCAACCTGCTCAGGGGCACCCGGAAGGCCGCTAGACCGGCCCAGTGCCGCCGTCAGGCCGCGCCCGGAGTCTGGTAGGTGGCGGCGAGGGCCGCGCCCGCCTCGAAAGCCGCCAACCTGCTCAGAGCACCCCCAAGACCGCTAGACGGTGAGCGCCACCAAGGGGCTGGCAAACGACTTCACTCATCGAGCTCAAGGAAGCGCTGGTACTCCTGGCGGCGCGGTGTCGCGGACCGCAGCCCCCGACGCAGCAAACGGGAAGCCTTGCAGCTTGCGTTGAGCGGAGCGAGCGCCCACAATAGTCGATCGGGCTGGGGTGCCGGTGCGAGGGCGTGCCGGCTGAGATCATACCCATCGAACCTGACCTGGATCATGCCAGCGGAGGGAGTCGCCCGTCTCGATGGCAGACCCTACCTTTCCCGTGTTCGACGGAACTCGTCGCCGACGGGCTTTGCCGCGCGTTGCCGTCATTGGCGCCGGCGTGGCGGGTCTTGGCATCGGCTGGCGTCTCGCCGACGCCGGCTGCCAGGTGACCGTGTTCGAGCGCGGGAAGGCCGGACGTGGCGCGTCGTGGGCCGCAGCCGGGATGCTGGCCGCGGGTCTGGAGGCCGAGCCTGGCGAGGAACCGCTGCTCGCGCTCAATCTCGAGAGCCAGCGCCTGTGGCCGGCCTTCCGCGACCAGCTCGAGGCGGCCGCGGGCAGGGCGATCGGCTACCGCGCCGAGGGCACGCTCGCGGTGGCGCTCACGCGCGACGACGTGGAGCGGCTTCGCTTCTCGTTCGAATTCCAGCGCGGCCTCGGTATTGAGCTCGCTTGGCTGAGCGGGGCGGACGCGCGTCGGCTGGAGCCGCACCTCAGGCCCGGGCTCGCGGCGGCGGTCCTGAGCCCGCACGATCATCAGGTCGACAGCCGCAATCTATCGTTGGCACTGGCGGCCGCCTTCCTGAAGGCGGGTGGCGAACTACGCGAGCATGCCGCGGTCAGCGCTCTCGACGTCGACGCATCGCGCGTGAGGGGCGTGGTCGTGCACGGAGAACGACATGCGGCCGATGTGGTGGTGCTCGCGGCGGGTGCGTGGTCGGCCGGGCTCGATGGGCTGCCAAATGCCGCGCGTCCTCCAGTGCGCCCGGTCAAGGGTCAAATGCTCGCATTACGGATGGACCCCGAATGCCCCTTCCTTCGCCATGTGCTGTGGGCGCCCAAGGGCTACCTCGTGCCGCGCGGCGACGGACGCCTGATCGTCGGCGGCACCGTCGAGGAGCGCGGCTTCGATCAGGAACTGACCGCGGGCGGCGTGCTCGCCTTGCTGGAAGCTGCTTGGCGCGCTCTGCCGGCCATCGAGGAGCTGCCGATCGACGAGTTCTGGGTCGGGTTCCGCCCGACCAGCCGCGATGACGCTCCGATCCTGGGGCCAACCCCGGTCGAGGGTCTCGTGCTCGCTACGGGACAGCATCGCAACGGCATCCTGCTGACCCCGATCACAGCGCTCGCGGTAAGCGAGGTCATCCTGACCGGGCAGGTTCCCGGCAGCATCCGCGAGTTCACGATCGACCGCTTTCGTATCCGCCCTCTGTTAGGTGCCGGGCATGTGGAGCAAGGAAGCGCGCCATGAACGAGGCCATCATCCTGAACGGCAAGCCAGTCTCCATGGAGCAGACCACGCTCGACCAGCTGGTCGCCGCGCGGGTCCACCAGACGCGGGGTGTCGCGGTTGCCATCAACGGCGTGGTAGTGCCGCGCGGCGAGTGGTCGAAGACGCGTCTGCGCGTGGGCGACCAGGTCGAGATCATCAAGGTCATGGTCGGAGGCTGAGCCAGCCATGTCGGAGCCTCTGATGCTCGCCGGCGAGCGTCTTGCCTCGCGTCTTATTGTTGGGTCGGCCGGCTACCCGAACCAGCAGGTGCTGCTGGATGCGCTTGAGGCGAGCGGCACGGAGCTGGTGACCGCCTCGATTCGCCGCATCAGCCTCACCGACTACCCCGAGAGCCTGGTTGATCTGCTCGGCGACCGATACCGGTTCTTACCCAACACGGCTGGCTGCACGACCGCGCGCGACGCCGTGTTGACCGCCGAGCTGGCGCGCGAAGCGCTCGAGACCAACTGGGTTAAGCTCGAAGTGATCGGCGAACGCGAAACGCTCTATCCGGACGTCGAGCAGCTCCTGCAAGCCGCGGAGGAACTGGTCGCGAAGGGCTTCATTGTCCTGCCCTATTGCAACGACGACCTGGTGACCTGCCTGAAACTCGCCAGCCTCGGCTGCGCGGCAGTGATGCCACTAGGCGCGCCGATCGGCTCGGGCCTCGGCATCTGCAATCCGGCCATGATCGAGCTGATCTGCCGCCGAAGCCCGGTGCCAGTGGTGCTCGACGCCGGGCTGGGCACGGCGTCCGACGCTGCGCTCGCCATGGAGTTGGGCTGCGAAGCCGTGCTGGTCAACTCGGCGATCGCCAAGTCGCGTGATCCGGTACGCATGGCGAAGGCCTTCCGACACGCGGTCGAGGCGGGCTTCGATGCGCGCCGGGCAGGCCGGATCCCAAAGCTGCACCGCGCCGAGCCATCGAGCCCGGAGCTCGGCCTGATCGGCGCGTGAGCCTGCCCATCAATGGACCTGCCGGCGCCCCCCGTCCTCCTGATCACCGACCGCAAGCGGGCGGGCAGGCCACTTGAGCTAGTCATGGCCGGCGCGCTGCGGGGCGGCTGCCGCTGGATCTCGCTGCGCGAGAAGGATCTGCCGACGGTGCAGCAGAGGGCCCTCGCCCATCAGCTGCTCGGGCTCGCTGCCCCCCTTGGCGCGCACATCATGCTGCATGGCGATCCGCGCATCGCCCTCGAGGCGGGCCTCTTCGGCGTCCACCTGCCGACGCGCGGCGATGTGCGAGCGGCCCGCGCCGCGCTTGGCCCGGCAGCTTGGGTAAGCGCGTCGGCGCACAGCTTCGATGAGATCCTGACGGCGGCCGCCGCCGGCGCTGATGCGGTGACGTTGAGTCCCATTTTTGCAAGCACGAGCAAGCCCGGCTATGGGCCAGCCCACGGCCTGGAGGCGCTCGCGGAGAGCGCGCGCCGGAGCCCGATCCCCATCATCGCGCTCGGCGGCATCACGGATGACAGCAGGCTCCGGGCGTGCCTCGAAGCGGGCGCAGCAGGGGTGGCGGTGATGGGCGTCATCATGCGCGCCGCCGACCCCGCCGCGACGATGGCCGATCTGATTCAGGCGGCGGGTCGGTGGTTCTTTGCCCCGTCACCTTCGGCCGGCTAGAGCGGGCCAGCCCGAGGGCGGGCGGCGATCTCGATCGCTTGAGCCGAGCTGCTCGCGCAGGGCCTTGCGACCGGACATCACGCTCGACCGGCGTCCATGGTGTGCCGTCAAGATCTCGATGCTGTGCCGTGAAGATCTCCTCGGGACTAAACTCTAGCGGTGCGTCCGTCCATTCCACCACCTCGATGGCGAACCAGGTGAGCTCATCGGCGGCGACGTTCTTGGTGGAGCCGGACCTCTGGCGGGCGATGAGCTCGAAATAGTCGCCGGGCGTGACCTCGAGCACGCCGGTGCCGATGCTCTGCACGTCGGCATCGCCCTGGTCGCTGCCGAAGAACAGGGCGCCGTTCTTGTGCACCCAGATGTGGCGGTAGCCTCCGCCGCCGAAGGTCCAGTCGATGTTGCCCTTGAGGCGGACTTTGGCGACCCCGGCCGGGACGGTGAGCCGCGTAGGGGTATCGGCCGACCAGAAGACATCGGTGTCGTAGACGATGGCGTCCCAGAGAATCGCTCCATCGGTGCTATCGGCGACCGGCTCGTCGCAGCCCGCCCGAGGCGCGCTCGCCCGTCGTCTCGATGTGTTTCAGGCTCTGCTCGCCGCTCTGGCCGACCGAGACCAGCTCCGCCTTGACCTGGCCGCCGCCCTCCACCGCGAGGCGGATGGCGTACGTGTTGGTGCGTCGAGCCATGTTTCGCCTACCTACCCTATTTGAACGCGAGGTGAGAGAGCGGGCGCTATGGGCCCTGAGGTTAGGATGTAGCATCCGGGGTAGGACTTGGTGCGGGCCAGCGGCCCGGCCGGCGCCCGGCCCGACTGTTTGGCGGATCGGGCTAGAG
>JBKPDM010000088.1:0-14274 GCA_046727895.1 Pseudomonadota bacterium
GTTCCATGCTACGCCGGACTGCCACCCGACGCGAGCGTTTCCCGGTCCGTTCGCGCGAAACTTTCGGGGGGAGGGAGCGGCCCCACCATGCGCGAGTCCGTCGCCCGTCGAATGCGCCACTTCTGTCGCATTCTCGTGGCCCCGTTGCGTGGAGACTCGGATCAGCCGTTTGTCAATTCGCCACTTGTACTTGCCATTACTTGCACGTCAGAAGAGCGGCCTGGAAATCTGTGATTCAATTGTCTGAAATAGAGTTAAGTATAAATCGGCCGGATGGTGCACCGCGTTGGTAATGATCGAGATTGATGGATGCTGGAGACGATTGATTCCGCAGTTTTACTTCCGGCTCGCTTGACGCATTTAAATGAAAACTGGCGCAAACATGCGCCACCCCTGCCGCAGAAATGCGCCAGGCCTGTCCGATTCCAAGTCAATCTTTCAACGATCGCTATACCCTCTCGCCAATAGATCGTCGCACCCGACTTTGCTCGACTGTGCAGCATTGGGCGCGACGGCGGCAGGTCGTCTACCCACGAGTTCACCGTAAGAAGTAACGGCAAATCGCCCGTTCCAACGCAATTTGCCGGTGACGCGCGCTGAGAGCCCGATTCGCGTCCAAGTCGAGAGGCGGCGAATACTTCCGGATCAATCTGATTGATCCGGCGCAACCGGCCCCGCCGGTTCAGCTGCGCAGGCGGAGGTTCTCCGGGTCGTAGGGCGATTCGGGGATCACGGTCACCCGGTGCTTCTCGCCCAGGATGTCCATCTCGAGTTCGGTGCCGGGCGCGGCGTGCTCGGGCCGGACCATGGCCAGCGCCAGGGATTTTTCCAGCCGGAAGCCGTAGTTGCCGCCGGTCGCGCGCCCGACCAGCTGGCCGTCCCGGTAGATCGGGTTGTTGCCGAGCGCGTCGGCGTCGCTCACGCCCTCGACCTCGAGGGTAACGAACTGGTTCGAAAAGCCGCGCTCGCGCCAGCGGACCAGGGCGTCGCGGCCGATGAAGTCACCCTTGTTCGGGTGGACGAAACGGTCGAGCCCGGACTCGTAGGCCGCGTACTCGATCGAGAGCTCGGTGCCGATCAGGCGGTAGGATTTCTCGATGCGCAGGGAATCCATCGCGCGGATGCCGAAGGGGGCGAGGTCGAGATCGGCGCCGGCGGCGATCAGGGCATCGAAAATGTGGTTCTGATACTCGATGGGGTGGTGCAGCTCCCAGCCGAGCTCGCCCACGAAGTTGACCCGAAGCGCCTTGGTGGGCGCATGGCCGACCACGATCTCCTGGCCCGTGAGCCAGGGGAAGGCGGGGGTGGAAAAGTCGGCATCGCTCACGCGCTCGAGGAGCTGGCGCGCCTTGGGGCCGGCCACGACCAGGACGCCGATCGCGCCGGTCAGGTTCTGGAACTGGACCGAGCCGTCCCGCGGCATGTGCTTGGTGAGCCAGTCGTGGTCGAGACGCTGCCAGGCGCCAGCCGAGACCAGGTAGAAGCTTTCCTCCCCCTCGCGCAGGATCGTGAACTCGGAGTGCACGCCGCCTCGCGTGTTGAGGGCGTGGCAGAGGTGGACGCGGCCGATTCGCTTGGGGATGCGGTTCGCGACCAGGTGGTCGAGGAAGGCCTCGGCGCCCAGACCCGCGACGCGCGCCTTGGCGAAGGCGGTCATGTCGAGGAGGCCGACGTTCTCCTGGACATTGCGGCACTCTGTGCCGACCGGCTCGAACCAGCGCGAGCGGCGAAACGACCAATGGTCCTCCTGCGGCATCCCCTTGGGCGCGAACCAGTTGGGGCGCTCCCAGCCGAATTTCTGGCCGAACACGGCGCCCAGATCCCGCATCCGCTCGTAGCAGGGCGCGCTGCGCAGCGGCCGCGCGGCGGGGCGCTCCTCGTCCGGGTAGTGGATGACGAAGACGTGGGCGTAGGCCTCCTCGTTCTTGGCTTTGAGGTAGGCTTTGGTCGCGTAGTCGCCGAAGCGGCGCGGCTCGACGCCCAGCATGTCGATCGTGGGCTCGCCCTCGACGATCCATTCGGCCAGCTGCCAGCCGGCACCGCCCGCCGCGGTGATGCCGAAGCTGTGGCCCTCGTTCAGCCAGAAATTGCGCAGCCCCCACGCCGGGCCGATGATCGGGCTGCCGTCCGGGGTGTAGGGGATGGCGCCGTTGTAGACCCGTTTGACTCCGACCTCGCCGAATGCCGGCACGCGGTTGATCGCGGCCTCGATGTGCGGCTCGAGGCGCTCGAGGTCCTCCGGGAAGAGCTCGTATTCGGCATCGGCCCGCGGGCCGTCGAGGTAGCAGCAGGGGGCGCCCTTCTCGTAGGGGCCGAGCAGCAGGCCGCCCGCCTCCTCGCGCATGTACCAGGAGCCGTCCGATTCGCGCAGCACGCCCATCTCGGGGAGGCCGTCCCGATGGCGCCTCAGGATCTCCGGGTGCGGCTCGGTCACGATGTACTGGTGCTCGACCGGGATGACCGGGGCGTCGAGCCCGACCATGGCGCCGGTGCGGCGCGCGAAATTGCCGGTCGCCGAGACCATGTGCTCGCAGGTGATCTCGCCCTGGTCGGTCCTGACGCGCCACTCGCCGGAGGCCGTCCGCTCGATCGCGACAACCGTCGTCTGGCGGTAGATCTCGGCGCCGCGCTGGCGGGCACCCTTGGCCATCGCCTGGGTGAGGTCGGCCGGCTGGATGTAGCCGTCCTCGGGGTGGCGGATCGCGCCGACGATGCCGTCGGTGTTGCAAAGCGGCCAGATCTTTTTGACCTGACGCGGCGTCAGGAACTCGACCTCGACCCCGATGGTCGCGGCGACGCCCGCATACTGGTGATACTCGTCCATGCGGTCGCGGCTCAGGGCGAGGCGGATGTTGCTCACCTTCGCGAAGCCGACGTTCTGGCCGGTCTCGGCCTCGAGGGTCCGATAGAGGGCGACCGAGTATTTGTGGATCTGGCCGACCGAGTAGCTCATGTTGAACAGCGGCAGGAGGCCGGCGGCGTGCCAGGTCGAGCCGGAGGTGAGCTCTTTGCGCTCGACCAGGACCACGTCCGACCAGCCCTTTTTCGCCAGATGATAGAGGGTGGCGACGCCGACCGCGCCGCCACCGATCACCACCACGCGCGCATGGCTCTTCATTGCCCCGCCTCCGCTTCGACCCGCTGAACAGTCTTTATCGGCTCAGCATAGATCGGCCTTGCGGGGCGCGTCCAACCCTTCCGGAATACGGCACTACTGCGCGCGCAGCCGGGTCTCCCGCTCGTCGGGGATGCTCTCGCGGTCGATCCACACCCGGTAGAGCGGCGGCTCAACCACCTCCTCCTCGTGCTTGATGCGCGACAACAGGACATAGACGACCGATCCCGCCGAAAGGTGATCGAAACTCCGCCCGCTCTCGCCGCCGTCTTCGATCTCGACGCAGTTCGGCTCCAATCTGTAGAAGTCCGTGTCGGGGTCTTCGACCAAATAGACCTTGTATTTCAGCTGGTCGCCCTCTGCCAGGACTCGGACATGATCGAAACCTGCTTCGGGGTTCGCCGGATCCTCGAAGACGATCTGGATCAGCTCCGACTGCAGAGGCGGTAACGCATCGAACACCTGGTCGGCTTCGGGATAGGCGAAATCTCTCGCCACTTCGACCAGGTTCTCCTCGATCCTGCAGGGATTCTGAAGGGCGTCGTCGAACGTCAGGTCCGTTTTCTCGGCGACCTGATTCTTGGCCCAGGCCCAGTACTCGAGACCGAGATCGTCGAAGGAGAGATCCGTGGGGTCGGCCAGATACCCGGCCACGGACTCGGTAGATGCGCCCTGCACGAAGAAGGATGCCAACCTACCGAGATTGAAATTGCGCCTCACGCCGGAGGCAGTGGTAGAGCGGAAGAGGTGAACCCAGAAATCCTGGGTCTCGTAGGGGTAGGTTTGCGTATCCACGCCGTCGTCTTCCGTTCGCGCCTTGGTCAGGCTGACGTCGGCGCGGCGGAGCTCGCGGACGAAGATCGGATCGACGCCTGCGGTGCGTCGCATGACGGCATCCGACTTGACGGCTCCATCGGCGGTTCCCTCCAGCACCCAGTCATCCCAGGGCGGCTCGCCGTTCGTCCAGCCGCGTTCGAGGGTCGCGCCCAGGCTGCCGCGAACGTTGGCATAGGTGAACTGGATCGCATGGAAGAGCTGATGGCGGACGACGTACTCCCACCATTCGTCCGACGGGCTGCTGTCGCCGGGCGGCAGACAGATCGACAGGGCGTCGGTCTGATGATGATAGCGACTGCCCGGATGGCATTTCGGGTCGGACGAGGGCCAGATCAAGACTTGCTTGAAAGATTTCCGGTAGCTATGTACCCCTACGTCAAAGCGAGCGTAATAATCTTGGAGGTAGTCATCGGGAAAACCTTGCTCCCTGTAAGTCACAGAAGCCTCTAGCATTTCGATCTGAACTTGCTCCTGGTCACATCCGGGGTTCGTAGCCGCCTCGTTCATGCAGGTGACGAGAAACAAAAGCTGGTCGTCACCGCCGTCACCATAAGCGCCGGCGCGTGCCGGCAGCGCGCTGCTCGGAACCGGCACATCAAGCGGCCCGAGGTCGGGATGCTCGACCAGGACGAGCGTAATCCCTTCGCTTGGAAGACCGTAGATCGGAAATTCGTAGAGGCTATTGTCGGCGTCGTACACGCCGCGGACCGGCTCACAAAGCTGTCCCGAGGATGGGCCGTCGCTCACGAACATCGCGGGTGACAGGACCGCGGCAGCGAGATGGGTTGTGTCGGCCTGATCGGGGACAGGCAGGGCCACGCCGAACGGCGAGCCGTGCGGCGCGAAGGTCGTGCAGCCGGCCCCGATGTTGTAGTACGCGCCGACCGGCAGCGCATTCTCGAACAGCGGCTCCTCCGGCGCGCCAACCTCGTTGATCCAGACCGGCACGGTGCCGGACAGCGTGCCCGCCGCGGCCCCGAGCAGCACCCCGGAGCTGGCGGTGATCACGGAGTCGTCGCCGAGCTCGGCGGTCGGGGTGGATGACGGCTGGCACGCCTGTGGCTCGATCTCCGGCTCAGGCTCGTGGAGGTAGACCGCGCCGCGCGCCGCGTGGTCGCCCTTGGCGCCGATCAGCCGCCTGCGACCGTCGAGCGCCACGGCCTCGCCGAAATAGCCGAAGCTCAGGCCGTCGCTGGCGATCAGCTTCTCGATCTCGTCCCAGCTACCGGAGACGTCGCGCTCGAACGCATAGACCGCGCCCTGGTTCTGCCGCGAGTCGATCGTCGTACCGGGTGCGGCCACGAGCAGCGTATCGCCGGCGAGCGCCAGGTCGCTGCCGAAATAGGCCGACGACGACGGGTCGCTCGCCGACAGCGTCTCGGCGTGCGGCCACGCGTCGGCGCCGCTCGGGTCACGCCGATAGACATAGACCTTGCCCGCCGAAGAGCTGCCGTCGTCGCCGGCCGCCCCCAGTGCGCTGACCACCACGGTGTCGCCCTGCATCGCCACCCGATTGCCGAACTGCCCCGCCGTGATCGGATTCTGGTCCGCGCACGTCTCCGCCGCCTCGATCTCCTCCGGGGAGGCTTGCGCAATGAACTCGGACAGCGGCAGACCGCCGGTACAGTCAGCCGCACCGGGCCTGACCAGTCGGGCCAGGTACTCCCAGCGGTCCGGATCGGTCGCGCTGCGGCGAAACAAGTAAGCCGCGCCATCCGACCTGCCAAAACTCACCGAGGTGCTCGACGCGCCGACCAGCAGAAGATCGCCTTCGATCGCGACGCTGCTGCCAAAGGCGCCCGGGTAGATCAGATCGTCGACCGAGTTCGAGGGATCGGACAGACTGTACCCGTAGAGGGTCGTGACCCGGCCCCAGTGGTCCGGGCCGCCACGGTCGCGCTCGAAGATCCCGACCCGGCCATGAACATTGAAGTTTTCCTGAGTGGCGCCGACCACCAACAGGTCGCCATCGAGCGCCAGGCTGATACCGAAGTGACCATTGTAGCCGACACTTACATCGGTGATCCTGGCGCTCTGGGCCCAGTGGCCGGTCTCATCGCGCTCAAACACGTAGACCGCGCCCTCCTGGTTCCGGTCGAGCGTGGCGTTGGGTGCGCCGACCACCAGCGTGTCGCCCTGAAGCGCAAGGGTCATCTCGAAGAAGTTGCCCTCATAGTGCCCCCGGGCGGGCACCAGGGTCTGCTGCTGCACCCACGGGCCGTCGGTCTGGTCACGCCCGAACACGTAGACCACACCCGAGCTGTCGATCTCGTCCGGATCGTCCAGGTCGCCCTCGGGCGCGGCGACCACCAGAGTATAGCCCTCGATTGCGAGCGCGGTGCCGAAATTGTCGCCATCGACGCCGTCGTCGGCGAGGAGCTTGGTCTCGACCAGGGTCTCCTGCGTTGGTTCCTGCGCCCCGAGCGGAGAGGCCAGAGCGAGCGACAGACCGAACGTTGCGCCAGCGAGATGGAGCATGTTCCGGAAGCGAGACAGCGGCTGCATGGCTTCTAATCTCCCTTGATGGCCCGAATCTGTTTGGGGCCGGATAGGGTGGGATCGCGCGGCCGATGAGACCGTCGGCGACCTGAGTGCTAATCGCTTGCGTAGTATCTCACCGGAGCGGTCCGGGTCGATGTGAGCCAGGCCACAGGTTTGAGGCATTTTTCGACGTGGGCTAGCGCGCGGGCCGGATAAGGTTGAGCGGCAACAATGGGAGCCGGCGCCGGCGCCTGCGGTCGAGGTCGGCCACCGGTTGGTGCGGAGTGGCGCCCCCTTCCGTCGCGCGGCTTTGCTCCCTAAATTGCAGCCCTCGGAACCCCGGCCCGCGAGCGGAGAACGATGCCAATCGTCGAGCGCGACCCCTGGCGCATGCAGTACTTCAAGCAGGTGGCGTGCCCGGATTCGGTCTTCATCCCGACCGAGGACGGCGACGCCTACGAGCTGTTCCCCAAGCACCGCTGGCTGTACAACAAGCTCCTGGTTGCCGAATCGCAGGGCATGGAGTGCGGTCTGCACGGCATGGCGCCGGAGAGCTTTCCGGTGTTCTCCAAGCCGGTCTACAACATGCGCGGCATGGGCGCGGGCAGCCGGATCTTCCGCAATCTGCGCGAATATCAGCTCAACCAGAAGCCCGGCCACATGTGGATGTCGCTACTCAAGGGCGAGCACGTCAGCACCGACGCGGCGGTGGTCGACGGCGAGCCGAAGTGGTGGCGCCACGTCACCGGCAAAGCGATCGGCGAGGGCATGTTCGACTACTGGACCGTGCTCGCCGAGCCCTATCCGGAGATCGAGAGCTATTGCGTCGAGTGGCTGCGCGCCAACCTCCGCGGCTACACCGGCATGATCAACTTCGAGACCATCGCCGCGCGGATCATCGAAGTGCATCTGCGCTTCTCCGACCAATGGCCGGACCTCTACGGCGCGGGCTGGACCGAAGCCCTGGTGCGGCTCTACCGGGACGGCATCTGGGACTACCGGGACGGCGACCGGCGGGACGGCTACAGCGTGGTCCTGTTCGGCCCACACGGCCTCCAGTACTGGCATCCGGATCGCGAGCTGGTCGAGGAGCTGCTGAAGCAGCCGGACATCACCAGCATCCAGATCACCTTCCACGAAGACAAGCCGATGAAGGCCCACTCCATGCCGCCTGGCGGCTTTCGCCTCGCGATCGTCAACGGCTGGGATCTGGAGGCCGGCATGCAGGCGCGCGAGCGTCTGGCGCTGCGCTTCTGGGCGACTCAGAAGATCGTGCCGCGGCGGCCGCGCCGCAAAGCGACTGCATCGGCCCAGGCCGCCCCAAGCTCACCATAAGAGCGCCTTGTCGACATCTGGCTTGGACGCGGACCTCCGGCCAGGCGACCATATCGACGCTCTCGTAGCGGCCGCCAGCTAGCGCTCGATCGCCTCGAGCAGGCCGCGCACGTAGCCGATGGCGCGGGCGGCACAGGTCGGGCCGTCGGGCTCGTAGACGAACGGTTCGATCGAGCAGAGGCCGCGATAGCCCTCTCGGTGCAGCGCGGCGAGGATCGGCGCGAAGCGGAGCGTACCCTGGCCGGGGGCGCGGCGGTTGGGGTCGTTGAGGTGGATGTGCGCGACGTGGCCGGTCCGCAGCCAGCGCCCGATCAACTCGGGGATCGGGATGCTCTCGGCGTTGCCGGCGGCGCAGGTGTCGATCATGGTGCGCACCGCTGGCGAGCCGATCGCCAGGGCCAGCTCAGCGGCTTCCTCGACCGTGTTGATCAGCGGGGTCTCGCTCGGTGCCAGCGGCTCGATGCAATAGGTGACGCCCGCCTGCTCGGCGTCCGTCGCGATCGCGCCCTCGGCGACATTTTGGCGCGCGCGGGCGACCAGCTCGACCACGCGCCGGGTCCAGACGCACCAGTGGCCGAGCAGGCCGCCCGTGATCTGCGCGGTGACGAGCTGGTCACCGCGGCGGAAGCGAAATGGCGTCAGGAGATCGAGGACGATGTGATCGTCGTTGCCGGTGAGCCGCGTGATCCGCTCCTCCGCGCCAGCCTCCACCACGCCCCGGACCACGTCGAGGGTGTGATAACGGTTGAACGGCGCGATCTTGATCGCGATCACGTTATCGAGCGCGGCGAAGCGGCGCCAGAACGAGGCCGCCAGAACGATGCCGCCGACCGCCGATTGCAGATAGAAGCCGATCACCGGAATGCGCCGGGCGACAGCCGTGCAATGGGCAATCAGCTCGTCTTCGGACGCGCCCTCGAGCGCGGCGAGACTGAGCAGCCCGGCGTGATAGCCGAGGGCGAGCGCCGTGTCGGCCTCGCGAAGCGCCTGCTCGGTGCGGCCCACCAGGCCCGCGACCAGGAGCAGCGGCCGATCGGCCCACTCGGCCGCAGTTTCGGCGGCCGTGCGTAGGACCGGCTCGTAGAGGCCCGCCGCGCGGATCGCGAACTGCGTCGTGTGCACGCCGACCGCCAGGCCCGAGACGCCTGCGTCGATGTAATAGCGGCTGAGCGCCCGTTGGCGGCGGAGGTCGAGCTCGCGCCTCGCATTCAGGGCCAGCGGGTGGGCCGGAATCACGGCGCCCTGGCGCAGCGCGCCCAGAACCTCTGCCGGCAGGTCGCTGTGGTGCAAGCCCATTGGCGGTTCACGTTCCGGGATTGGCCCCCGCTGTCCGAGCGAGCCTCGCGAGGCGGCCCCGCGCTGTCAAGAAGCAGACGAGCCACCCGGGTCGCCCCGAGTGGCTCGTTGGGAGAAGATCAGATGGAAGGGCCGGGCCGGTGCCGGCGGGGGCTTACCCCATACGCGCGATCTGCGGGATGTCGCGACGATTGAGGCCGAGCTCGTTCAGCTCCTGGTCGCTGCAGTCCATCAGCTCGCGATAGATCTGCGCCTGCTTGCGCCGGTGGACACGCCAGGTCTGAACCCGCTCGATCAGGGCGCCGAGCGCCAGGACGAACGCCGCATCCTTGGGCGGGCTTCGCCACGGGTCGCTCTGCTTCGCGAAGGCGGGAAGATCCGCGCGCGTGGTGCCGATGTCCTCGAGGGCGCGATCGCTCAAGCGCATCAGCTCGTGCCTGGTGTACAGGTTGCGCAGCCAGAGCACGAGACCGCCGGCGAGCTTCGCCGCCATGCGGCCGGCCGGGCTCTCAGGGACGCTGCTGGTGTTCTCGGTGGTGTGGTCTTTCGCTACGGTAACCATCGTAAAAACCTCCTTTTCAGGTTGGAGGGAACCAAAGTTCGATGGGTCTACCGAGCATTGAGATAGGGTCACCCGTTCCCGTTTTGATCTGCGAATATTGCAATGCAGCATTGCGCCAATCTCCGGGAAGCGGCGAGATTTTTCGTCGCAGCGCCACCCTTCGATCATGCAACGCAGCAAAATCGGCCCTTCCCGCTGTTGACGGGCTTGAGGCCGGGACGGGCCGGAACGGCGACTTGTGGCAGTGTTAGGCCAGCTGATCGAGGAGCGTCTTGGCGTCCATGAGGTCGGCGGTGTCGAATCCCTCGGTGAACCAGTCATACACCGGCGCGAGGAGGTCGTAAGCCTGGGCGCGCTCGCGCTGATCGCGCCAAAGCCGGGCGAGGCTCGTCGCGGCGCGCAGCTCCCAGGATTTGGCCTGCTGGCTCCGCGCGATATCGATCGCCAGCTGTAGCCACGTTGTCGCTTCGGCTTGTTCGCCGGTCTCGGCCAGAGCGATCCCCCGCAGCCGGTGCAGCTCCGCCTGATAGTGGCACTCGCCGCTTTGAGCGGCGATTTGGCTCGCCCGATCCAACGCGGTGAGGGCGTCGTCGAACTGCCGGGCCTTGACGTGGGCTTCCGCAATGACACCGAGCCACTGAGTTTCCTGTAAGTGCGCCCCAACCCCGTTCCAGGCGGCGAGGCCGGCACGAAGCTCTGCCATGCCCTCCGCCTGCTGACCGAGGCCGACCAGGGCAAAGCCCCGGCACAAGGTTCCGGACCCGAGCACCTGCGGCAGGTGATGCTCGCGCGCGAGAGCGATAGCTGCCTCGGATCGAGTTCGCGCCGCATCAAACTCGCCGCGCAAGCCGTGCAGACCCGCCGCGAAGTGCAGGGGGACAGCGGTGTTGCGGGGCTGCGCGAGGCGGCGGCCAAGGTCCACGGCCGCGTTCATTATCTCCAAAGCTTGGTCCGGGGCGCCGAGGAGCCATAGTGCCCAGGCCAGGTAGACTCGGCAAAAGACACCGGGATGCTCCCCATAGAGCCATGCCTGCGCACGGTGTTCGCCCAGGTTCTCGACCGCTCCCTCGAGCGCGATGCCGCGCTTGAGCTGTTCCGCTGCATCCGCGAGATGTCCAAGGAAAAACATCGCGCTCCCGAGAGCGCGGCACGCATGGGCACGGCGGAGCAGTGCCCCCCGGTCGTCGGCGAGCACAACCAGCCGCTTCGCGAGATCATGGGCCCGCGGGCTCCCCCCGTAGAAAGTAGCAATTCCACAGGCCGCGCAGCACTGGAAAGAGCTCGGCCGATCGGCCGAGTTGCTCGCACAGGGCCCAGGCCCGGTTGTAGGTCCGTCCAACCTCCGGAGCTGCATAGCCCTTGGCTGCCATCAGCGGGCCGCCGATAGCTATCCGGAGCGCGAGTTCCTGCTCAAGGGCCTCAGGCGCGTCGGGTAGTGTACCGATCAGCTCGAGCCCTTTGCCGAGGTGAGCGATCGCTTCTAGGTTGGCGGAGCGTCCCGCGGCCAGCTCGCCGGCACGGTGCCAATACGGGATCGCCCGCGCTGCGAGACCCGCCTCTGTCAGATGGTGGGCCACAACTTCTGGCTGAGCCATTCCAGCGTCTGGGAACTGCTCTTCGAGCACCTGGGCGATGCGGGCGTGGAGCTGCTGGCGCTTCGACCTGAGGAGTGATTGGTAAGCCGCGTCGTAGACCAGGGCATGCTTGAAGCTATAGGTGGCCTCGGGCGGGGTGCCGCGGCGGAAGATCAGCTCGGACGAGACCAGCTGGTCGAGGGCGGCATTGAGGTCGGTCGCGGTGAGGGGCGAGACAGCAGCAAGAAGCTCGTGGGAGAACTCGCGACCGATGGCGGCGGCCGTCTGGGCGACCTCCTTGACCGGAGCCAAGCGATCCAGACGCGCGCGTCGTGTAGGGTCGCCGGGATCGCGAGGGGCGGCAGCGGGCCCGCGAGCTCGTACCGGTCGCCGGCATCCCGCAAGAGCCTGGATTCCACCACCGTCTTGGTCAGTTCCTCGACGAACAGAGGCACGCCGTCGGTCTTCGTGACGATCTGCTCGACCACCTCGGCGGGCAACGCCTTGCCGTCCGTGAGCCGCTCGACGATCGCCGCGCCCTGCCGCCGGCCGAGTCGATTCAGCGGCAAGAGAGTGACATGACCTCGGCCGGCCCACGGCGGGTTGAACTCCGGTCGGAAGGTGAGCACAACCAGAACAGGCAGACCGCGAACCTGCTCAACCAGGAGATCAAGCAGCTCCAGGGTCGAGGGGTCGACCCAGTGCACGTCCTCGTACAGCTCGAGCACGGGGCGCTCGCGCGCAAGGCCGGCCAGCTGGTCGATCAGGATCTCGATCGTGCGCTGCTTTTGTCGCTGCGGGCTTAGGTTGAGGTTCGGGTAGTGGCCCGCCGGGATGCCCAACAGCACAGCGAGGAGCGGTACGGCTTCGTCCAGCTGCTCTCCGGCCTTTCGCAGTAGTGCCGTCAGCTTGGCGAGCCTGGCCTCCGGCTTGTCATCGGGCGCGAAAGCCGCCGCTCGCTCCAGCTGTGTGATGATCGGATAGAGCGCGCTGTTGGTGTGGTAGGGCGAGCAGTAATGGCTGAGCGGGGTGTAGGGCTCGTCGCCGAGACGCTCGCGCACCGCCCGGATCAGGCGGGACTTGCCGATGCCGGGCTCGCCCGAGAGGAGCGCGATCTGCCCGTCGCCGTCCCTCGCCCAGCTCCAGCGTTCCAGCAGAATGCCGAGCTCGTGCTCGCGGCCCACCAGCGGAGCGAGGCGCTCGCCATGGAGTGCCTCGAAGCGATCCTCGACCCGGCTTTCGCCGGCGACCCGGAAAGCTGCCAAAGGCGCGGTGAAGCCCTTGAGACGCTGAGGCCCGAGGTCGGTCAGCTCGAACAGGCCACCCACGAGCCGGCGTGTGGCCTGGCTGATCACGACGCTCCCCGCATCGGCCAAAGACTGCAATCGTGCTGCGAGGTTCGGCGTCTCGCCGACCACCGCCTGCTCCTGCGCCGAGCCCTCGCCGATCAGTTCCCCGACCATCACCAGGCCGGTCGCGATGCCAACCCGCGCCGCAAGCGGGCGGCTGGCGGCCGTGAGCGCGCCCACCGTTTGGACCAGGGCGAGACCGGCCCGGACCGCGCGCTCGGCGTCGTCCTCGTGGGCCTGCGGCCAGCCGAAGTAGGTGAGCATGCCGTCACCCATGTACTTGGCGACATGGCCACCCCAGCTCTCGATCGTCCGGGCACAGCTGGAGTGATAGGCGCGGATCAGCCCACCCATGTCCTCGGGGTCGAGGCGCGCCGCGAGTTCGGTCGAGCCGACCAGGTCGCAGAACAGCACGGTCAGCTGCCGGCGCTCGGCCTCGGTCCGCGCGGGTGCGGCTCGGACCGTTGTGGTTTCGTCAGCCGGGTGAGCGCTGCGATCGCTTTGAGCAATCTCTTGCGGTGCCCGAGCGAGGCGATCCCGAGCTCCTTCAGGTCCTCGGTGGTCAGGGATCGGAGAATGTCGACATCAATGTCGTTCTCGCGGAAGGCCTGGTCGTAGCGTTCCAGCCCCAGCTCCCGAAGCCAAGCCGCCATGTCCACGCCTGCGCCCTCCGCCCGTCCGTCGGGCACGCTCGGCCGTCAGTCTACCGCAGAGTCTAGCGGCGTGCGCCAAGCAATGCCATCGAGCGGCAGGCCGGGACGGCGCGTTACCGACGCCGATGGTTGGGAGGGATCAGGCGCTGGCGGCGTCGCGACCGGGCGTCACGGCCTGGCCCGCCCGCCGCCGGCGGGCGGCGGCGTAGGTGGCGTCGTCGGCCGACATTTCGGCGACCCAGGGGTAGGCCTCGCGCTCCTCGCCGACGTACCCCAGGTTGTGCACGGTTTCGCTGCGCGCGACCTCCTGTGGCCGCCGGTAGAGCGTGCCGAAGACGCGGTCCCAGATGAAGCTGGTGATGCCGAAGTTGCCCTGCTCGCTGTGGAAGTGGTGGGCGAGGTGGTGCTTCTTGAGGGTCCGCAGCCATTCCCAGCGGGGCGTGAACGGCAGGTGCTGGACGCAGTGGCAGAACTCGTAGAGCGAGAACAGGGTGAGCGCGGTGGCGAACGCGGCCGCCCCGCCGGCGGGGCCGCCGATCAGCCAGCCGACCGGGGTCGCGATGACGAAGATGGTCGGCAGCGTCGTGTACAGCGCGCCGAACAGCACCGCGAGGTCGTTCGGGTTCTGGTGGTGATCGTAGTGGATCCGCTTCCAGAGCGCCGCGGTCGCCTTGTGCCGGTACAGGAATCGGGAATGCAGGACGTAGCGATGCATCAGATATTCGACCAGCGGATAGATCAGAACGATGACCAGGGTGGCGAGAAGGGGCGGCCCGGAGGTCTCGGCGAACCTGAGGGCGAGCCAGAGACCGGCGCCGGCGAGGCCGAGGTAGCTCAGAATCGAGTGATGGGTGAAGTAGGCGACCAGAAGCTCACCGAGCGTCATCTTGTTCAGATAGTACTTGCGCCCGGCCCAGGGGCCCCAGCGTACCGCCATGTTCCACCCCATCGTGGCATGCGCCGCCCGAAGCTGGTGCGGCGGTGGTGCCCATAAGTTAAGAGAGAGGCGGGGTGAGAACAAGAACGTCGATGAAAACCCGCGCCGTTCGGTCCGTGCCGAGCAGGGTGGTGG
>JBKPDM010000089.1:0-6019 GCA_046727895.1 Pseudomonadota bacterium
CTACATGGCGATCCTCGGCGATTCCTATGCTCAGGGTGCCGGCGACTGGTACTCTGAGGCAGTGCGCGAGGACTGGGGCGGGGGCGTCGCCTACCAGGCCGCGCACGTGATCTTCGAGCTGACCGGACGCGACGTCATCGATTTCGGCGTCTCCGGTGCCGGCAGCTTCGACGGGCTGGTCTACTACCCGCTCCGCTTCATGGCAAAGCTCGCGGCGCGCGGCATCGAGCTCGAACGACCGCAACAGATCGTGGCGTACTTCTACGAAGGCAATGACTTGAGCAACAATCTGAACCTGCTGAGGCGCTATTGGCCGGAGCGCTCGCCGCCGGCCGACCTCGATCAGATGGCCGGTTTTCTCACTGCACTGCTCGGGCAGCGGCGAGCCGAGCTCGAGCGGCCCCTCGATTTGAGCGAGCGGGTGTACTTCACGAGGTTCTTCGCGGTCCTCTACGCCGATCTCGCGCGCATGGGGCGGACCTGGCTCGCACCCGCTCACAGGAAAGCGAGCAAGCACCCGCCGGCGACCCACATCCGCCTGGGCGATGCCATCGAGGCCTTGCCCCAGCCCCTGCACTCCGCCGCCCTGGACCTCGGCGAGGCGGACGTGCGCCGCGCCCTCCTCGTGTTTCAGGCCTCGCTCGCGCTGGCCAGGGCGCGATTTGCGCCAACGCCGATCCTGCTCGTGTACCTGCCCGCACCGCTCACCGCCTACCGGATCGTCGATGAGCAGGTCCCCATCGACGCCTACGAGGGGCCGAACCAGATCCATCCGCGTGAGCAGGTCTACGATCGAAGCAACCAGATCTGCGCGCGAGTGAGCGCGATCGCCCAGGCCTTCGGGGTCGATTTTCTGGATGCGCGGCCGTTCATCCAGGCGCTCGCGCGCGACCGCCTGGTCCACGGGCCGGGCGACTGGAAGCACTTCAACCGGGCGGGCTACGAAGCCTTGGGCAGGCTCATCGCCCAGGCGCTCGAAGCCGGTCGGGCTGACAGCGGCTGCCGGTCGCTCTACCAGTGAGACTTGGTCGATCGACGAGAACCGTCATGGCATTCGCCTGAGATCGGGTCGCGCCGGCAGCGCGGCTTCGGCCGAGCCGGTCGTTCTTCTTCGGCTGGCGTAACCTTCGCTGACGAGGTTCCGAACTTAGCTGAGGACGGTCCCCGATCGGGGCTCGTCACCTCGCGTAAGGCCCGTCGACGGCTCGGGGAGAAAACCTTGGCCGCGCCGTAGACGAGGATCTGACGTCGGCGATCAAACCCAGCTCCGTTCGGAGCGATTGTCAGGAGAGTACGATGTCGAATCGGTTGAGCTCTTTGAACGTGGCGTCCGCCCTCGCGGGCGCGGTGGCGCTCGCCTCGCTGGCGAGCCCCGCCAGCGCCGCGACGATCAAGGGGATGGAGGCGTGCTACGGCGTTGCCGCGGCCGGCCAGAACAGCTGCGCCAGCGCCACCGGCGCCCATTCCTGCGCCGGACAGTCGACGGTCGCCTACAGCGGCGAGGAGTTCCGAGTCGTCAAGGAGGGGGTGTGCAAGGAGCTCGGCGGCAAGCTGAAGGCTTTCAAGGGCATCGATGCCGAGGCCGAGAAGGTGGGCGGCAAGCCCATGAAGATGTGACGCACCCTCGCGCTACGCAGCAAGGATGAGCGTGATGCCGCAGGCCCGATACTCCACTCGTGCGAGGATCGGGCCTGCGGCACCGCCTCAGTCCGGTTTGTCCGGCAGCAGGTGCCGCAAGCGGCGCTCCAGCAGGTGATCGAGCGACAGGCTGCCGGGTCCCTTGGTGATGATCACCGCGAGCAGAAACATCCAATAGGAGTGCTCGGTCTGATAGAACGCCGGATCGTGAGCGCCGACCACGAACTGGATCACCAGCGCCATCGCCAGCATCGGCAGCGCGGCAAACCGTGCCGCGAGGCCGAGCGCCAGCAGCGCCGAGCAGCCCAGCTCGATCGTGGTCGCGAGATAGGCGGCGAGCTCGGGCGCCAGGAACGGCACCGGGTGGACCTCGCTGAACAGGAAGACCGCGCCATCCAGATCCTGGATCTTGAGCAGCCCCGAGCGGAAGAAGATGCTTGCCATCCAGAGACGGATCCCGAGGAACAGGATCGGCGCCAGCCAGCCCTCTGCGAAGCGGATCAGCGCCGAGATCAGGCGCGCGCCGCGCATCCAGGCGGATTCCCCGACCGGGCCGAAGAGGGTCGCGGCCATGCTTGTGCTTCCGTTCAGTGGCAGGCCGCGAAACTGCCGCCGGCGAGGTGCAGCGCGAGCGCTGCCTGAAGGTCGAACCCGGCATCCGCGCTGACGGCCCTGGCGGCCGCCGCGGCGAGCGGCAGGCCTTCGACGAGCGCCTCGACGAGGAGCAGATCGGCGCGGGCGATCGGCCGGGTGGTCACGGTCATCTCGGGCCTGACCACCAGCACCTGCTCGGCCCCTCCGCTGGAGACGGCCGCTGCGCTCCCCTCGGTTGCATCGTCGAGGGCCGCCTGCCAGAGGGTAAAGACCGGGCCGGCTGAGCAGATCAGACGCAGGCTCGGGTGCGGCTCGAAACAGAGCTTCGGATAGCGCTCGACCGGAATCGAGGCGAGGGCCGTGAGTGCCAGCGGCGGCGCATCGGCGGCGTAATAGGCTTCCTCGCGCGCCCATTCGAGCCTGGCGACGTCGGCGAGACAGGGCAGCGCGGCATCCTCGACCGAGCGCGCCAGAAAGGCGGGGAAGCCGGCGCCGTAGCCGGAGAGCTGCGGTCGAAGCGGCGGCTCGGCGCGAATGAAGCCCTCGGCGAGTGCAGCGAAGCGCTCCGCGCCGAGCCGTCGGCGGGTCGCCGGAAAGCTGCTCTCGAGCACGCCCCGAAGCGAGACGACCACGTTGTTCCGGTAGACACCGAGCCGGCGTTCGGGTGCGATGCCATCGCCGATGATCCCGCCCGCGATGGCGCCGCTCAGCGCGGGGTCGAGGACGCCCCGGGCGAAGGCGGCCTGCACCTCACGCAGCGTCGGCACGGGCCCGTCCCGCCATGGCGCGCTCGAGCTGGCGTTGCGCCGCCGCACGCTCCTCGAGCAGCACCTCGAGCGGTGGGATCGCGTTGTCCCACTCGATCAGCGTGGGCCGCGGCCCGTAACGCGCAAGCGCGGCCTCGAACAGGCGCCAGACCGGCTCGTCGACCCGGCTCGCATGATCGTCGATCAGGATGGTGCTGCCCTCGATCTCGCAGCTCGCGTGGCCGGCCAGATGGAACTCGCCGATCACCGCGGCGGGGATCGTCTCCAGATAGTCGGTGACCGCGAAGCCGTGATTGTGCGCGCTGACGTGAATGTTGTTGATGTCGAGCAGGATGCCGCAGCCGGCCCGGCGCGCGATCTCCGCGACGAACTCGCACTCGGGCATGGTGCTGTCGACGAAGCGCAGATAGGAGGACGGGTTCTCGACCATGAGCGGCCGGCCGAGCGCATCCTGCGCGACTCTGACGTTGCGCGCGACCACGGCGAGCGCTTCCTCGGTGTAAGGGATCGGGAACAGATCGTTCAGGTAGTGGCCGCTCTCGATGCTCCAGGCGATGTGCTCCGAGAGCAGCGCGGGCGCCAGCCGGTCGGCGAGCCGCCGGAGGCGGGCGAGGTGGGCCGGATCGGGCGGTTCGGCCGAGCCGAGCGACAGGCCGACGCCGTGCAATGAGAGCGCGTAGCGCTCGCGGATCCGCTCGAGCTGGCGCAGACGCGGGCCCCCGTCGACCAGATAGTTCTCGGTGTGCACCTCGACCCAGGCGAGCCCGGCGGGTGGGTGCTCGATGAAGTCGGCGACGTGGGGATGGCGGAGCCCGATCCCTGCCTGGCCTTCAAGTGAATGTGACCGATCGCCGGCCACGCGTGCCGCGGCGGTCATGATCGGGCTGCCTCGAGCATTGCCGAGGCGACCCTGGCGGGGCGCGCGGCGGCTCCCGCCAGGAAGAACAGTGCGGTCCGGCTCATCGCGCAGTTGTCACCTTCTGTTGATTCCCAGGGAGCGGGGACGGTGCGTTAATCAGGTTCGCGCCGATCTGGCGGAAGGTTACGTGCGAAGGCGGACGATCGGCCATCGCCGCGATCCGATCCGTTGGCCGACGCTTTGGCAGTCGGCAGAAAACCAGACGAGTCGGGCAGGATGAGCGACGGGAACGAGGCCGAACCGAGCGCAACACGGGCCGACGGCTCGCTCGCCTGGTCCGAGCTGATGGCGCGCGCCCAGGCCGGCGATAATGTCGCCTACCGGCGGCTGCTCGAGGACGTCGCGCCCTATCTCCGCTCCCTGGTGGCCCGCCATGCCCTGCTGGTCGGCGAGATCGAGGACGTCGTGCAGGACGTGCTCCTGACGGTGCACGCCGTCCGCCACGCCTACGATCCGCGCCGGCCGTTCGGGCCCTGGCTGCTCGCGATCGCGCGCCGACGGATCGTCGACCGGCTGCGCCGGCGGGGCAGCCGGGCGGCGGCCGAGATCCCGCTCGGGCCCGAGCATGAAACCATTGTTGCCGACCGCGCGAATCTCTATCCGCTGATCTCGGGGCGGCGCGCCCTGGGCGAAGCGATTGCGCAGTTGCCGGCAGGGCAGCGACGGGCCATCTTGCTGCTCAAGCTGCGCGAGCTGTCGCTGAAGGAGGCGGCGGTCGAGAGCGGGCTTTCGATCGCGGCCCTCAAGGTCGCGAGCCATCGGGCGTTGAAAACGTTGCGGGCGATGCTGGGTGAACGGACCTGAGGGGTGGTCACCACCCCCGAACTGATCGACCGGCTCTGCGCCGGCGCGACGCCGGTGCGACGCCTGCGGCCGCCGTCTCTGCGCGCCGGTTCGTGGCTGCTGTTCGCGGGCCTGGTACTGGTCGTGCTCGTGGTGCTCCGCGGCACCCGCCCGGACCTGGCCCTGCATCTGCGCCAGCCAGCCTTTGCCACCGCACTCGCCGGCTCGCTGCTGACCGCGGTCCTGGCGGCGCTCGCCACCTTCCACCTCAGTCGGCCGGACAGCTCGCGTTCGTGGCTGTTCCTGCCGGCCCCGGCGATCGTGCTGTGGTTTGTGACGATCGGCTACGGCTGTCTGACCAACTGGGTCAGCATCGGCCCCGACGGCGTGCGCCTCGGCAGCACGCTGGAGTGCTTCGGGACCCTCGTGCTGGTGAGCTTGCCGCCCTGGGTCGTCCTGCTCCTGATGCTTCATCGCACCGCCTGGCTCGACCCGTCACCCGTCGCTCTGATGGGTGGCGTGGCCACCGCCGGCGTCGCAGCGACGGCCATGTCGATCCTGCACCAGCTCGACGCGACCCTGCTGGTGTTGATCTGGAATCTCGGCGCGGCCGCCCTGGTCGTGGCTCTGAGCGGCCTGATTGGCCGGCGGCTCCTGACCCGGACCAAGCCAGCGCGGATCGACGGCTGAGCGTCTCGCTCCGCCGCGCGGGCGGCATGCACGTCAATGACTAGGCCGGCAGAGGTGCGGCTGTCCTTTTGCGCCGATCTGGTGCGGCGCCAGGCTCCGGACCGCTATCTGGCGACGCTGTTCGCGCCGGCGTGTGCGCGCGAGGCGCTGTTCGCGCTCTACGCCTTCGACCACGAGATCGGCAAGGTCCGCCACATCGTCAGCCAGCCGATGGCCGGTCTGATCCGGCTGCAGTGGTGGCGCGAGGCGCTCGACGCACTCGAGGCCGGGCTGCCGCCGGCGCATCCGGTCGCCCTGGCCCTGGCCGCGGCATTGCGGGGATCCGGGCTGCCGCGCCACCGCCTGGACCGTGCGATCGACGCCCGCGAGGGCGAACTCGAGGACGAGCTGCCGCCGGACCTCGCCGCCCTCGAACAGCGGCTCGA
This sequence comes from Pseudomonadota bacterium, assembly GCA_046727895.1. Lineage (GTDB taxonomy): Bacteria > Pseudomonadota > Alphaproteobacteria > Geminicoccales > Geminicoccaceae > DATAOG01. Next base: position 5,817 of record JBKPDM010000089.1, read on the forward strand.
AGCGAGCAGCTCGACCATTACGGAGGCCGCCATGGCGATTCTCGGCGCTACCGCGCCCGGACCGCTCGAGGTCGCGCGCCGGGTCGGGATCGCCGCCGGATTGGCCGATCTCCTGCGGGCGCTGGAAAGCGACCTCGCGGGCCGGCGCCTGCTCCTGCCGGCAGACGCCCTGGCCCGCCACGGCGTCCAGCCCGAGGCAATCG